>JAEYPG010000031.1 GCA_023410975.1 Pseudomonadota bacterium | reverse complement strand
GGCTTGTCGAAGGGCCTGTTGGCCGGTTGTGCCAGGGGCTTCGACAAGCTCAGCCCGAACGGGTTTTCTTTCAGTACCAATGAAGAACTGGAATGAGGCGCCCGCCGCTCAGCCGCCCGGCTGCTCCAGCGCCCGGCGGATGAACTGCTTGGGCACCGTGGGCTTCGGGACGCGCACGTCGAACCAGCTGCGCACGTCGGCCTCCACCAGGTTGCCGTGCATGAAGTTGTAGATGGCCTTCTTCAGCGCCCGGCCCAGCGCGTCGTGGTCGGTGCCCGTGGGGTCGATGAAGCCCACGTCGTTGCAGGCAAAACCGCCTTCGGGCAGGGGCTTGAGCTTGATCCCGAAGGCGTCCGGGTTCTGCCCCACCGGCGAATGCACCGTGCAGGCGAAGCGGTGGAAGAAGCCGGAATGGATGCAGCCGTTCTCGAACAGCTGGCGCACGTACTCCAGCGCGTCCACCGTGTCCTGCGCCGTCTGCGTGGGAAAGCCGTACATCAGGTAGGCGTGCACCATCACGCCGGCGTCGGCGAAGGCGCGCGTCACGCGCGCCACCTGCGCCACCGACACGCCCTTGTTCATCAGCTTGAGCAGCCGGTCCGAGGCCACCTCCAGGCCGCCGGAGATGGCGATGCAGCCGCTCTCGGCCAGCAGCTCGGCCAGCTCCGGGGTGAAGGTCTTCTCGAAGCGCACGTTGCCCCACCAGGAGATGCGCAGGTCGCGGCGCAGCAGCTCCGTCGCCAGCGCCTTGAGCGCCTTGGGCGGCGCGGCCTCGTCCACGAAGTGGAAGCCGGTCTGCCCGGTCTCGTTGACGATGGCCTCGATGCGGTCGGCCAGCACCGTGGCCTCCGCGCCCTCGTAGCGCGCGATGTAGTCCAGGCTCACGTCGCAGAAGCTGCACTTCTTCCAGTAGCAGCCGTGCGCCACGGTGAGCTTGTTCCAGCGCCCGTCGCTCCAGAGCCGGTGCATGGGGTTGAGCATGTCCAGCAGCGACAGGTAGTCGCGCACCGGCAGCCCGTCCCAGGTGGGCGTGCCGACCTCGGCGAAGGGCACGTCCGGCTCGGGGAAGTTCACGTGGCGCACCACGCCGTCGTCGCGCACGTAGGTGCGCACCAGGCGCTGGCGCGAGCGCTTGCCCTGCAGGTGCTCCAGCAGGGCCAGCAGCGGGCGCTCGCCGGCGTCCAGCGTCACGAAGTCCACGTGGTCGAACAGGCGCGGCTCCTTCAGCTCGCGCAGCTCGGTGTTGACGAAGCCGCCGCCCAGCACGGTGGCGACGCCCGGCCGCGCCGCCTTCACCGCCTGCGCGATGCGCAGCGCGCCGTACACCGAGCCCGGGAAGGGCACCGACAGCAGCACCACGTCGGGCTGGTGCTTCTCCAGCGCCTCCAGCGTCAGCTCGCGCAGCGTGTCGTCGATCAGGTTCGGCGGCGCCGCCAGCGCGTCGGCCAGGCCGTCGAAGCTGGCCTGCGCCGCGGCCAGCGACTCGGCGTAGCGCACGAACTCGAAGCGCGGGTCGATGGCCTCGCGCAGCACGTCCGCCAGGTCGTCCAGGTACAGCGTGGCCAGGTGCTTGGCGCGGTCCTGCAGCCCCAGCGCGCCGAAGGCCCAGCCCAGCGGGTCGCCCTCCTCGTCCCCGTACACCTCCAGCGCCTGGAAGCGCGGGCCTTCGGGCAGGAAGCCGCGCGAGGCGATGCGGTGCGCCAGCGTCGGGTCGCGGCCCTGCAGGAACGCGAGGGCGCGGTCCGCGGTGCCGGCGTAGTCGCCGAAGCGCTCCAGGAAGGCCTGCACGCGCGGCGTGCGCCGCTTGGGCGGCAGCGCCTCGACGGCCGCGCCCAGCCGCCGCAGCCCGGCGCCCGACAGCAGCCGCAGCACGAGCTTCAGGGCCAGGTCGTCCTGTGCCGCCGCGATGCCGCGTCCGCGCAGGAAGCCGGTGAGGTAGGCGGTGGACGGGTACGGCGTGTTGAGCTGCGTCATCGGCGGGATGAGCGACAGCACGCGCGGGCCGGCGGCGGTTTCGGGCTGGGCGGACATGGGCGTGGGTCCCGTTCGCCCTGAAGCTGGCCGAAGGGCCGTGGCCGGCAAGGCGGCAGGGCTTCGACAGGCTCAGCCCGAACGGGAGTTGAAGCGGAGGTTCGCGCAAGGGCGCGCGGCCGCCAGTAAACACGAAGCCCGCCGGGCATGCGCCGGGCGGGCTTTTGGATTCGGCAGGCGCCGCGGTGGCGGCGCTCGGCGGGCCTGGGAAGGCTTACTTGCGGCGGAACTTGCGCAGCGCGGCGAGCTGGGCCGCCATGGCGGCGAACTCGCTCTGGGCGGCGGCGAAGTCGATGTCGCTCTTGGCGTTGCGCATCGCCTCCTCGGCCAGGCGCTTGGCCTCGTTGGCCTTGGCCTCGTCGAGGTCATGGCCGCGGATGGCGGTGTCGGCAAGCACCGTGACGCCACTGGGCTGCACCTCCAGGATGCCGCCGGCGACGAACACGAACTCCTCCTCACCGTTGTCGGCGCGCTCGATGCGCACCGCGCCGGGCTTGATGCGGGTGATCAGCGGCGTGTGGCGGGGCAGGATGCCCAGCTCGCCGTTCTCGCCCGGCAGCGCGACGAACTTCGCCTCGCCGGAGAAGATCAGCTCTTCGGCGGAGACGACGTCGACGTGAATGGTTGCCATGTGCGGGGTCCTTGATGCGAAAAGGAAGAGGCTGCGTCGGGGAAGCAGCGGCCGCTACCGGGAGGTTGCGGCCGCGACGACCATTACGACGCCAGCTTCTTGGCCTTCTCGAAGGCCTCGTCGATGGTGCCGACCATGTAGAAGGCCTGCTCGGGCAGGTGGTCGCACTCGCCGGCCACGATCATCTTGAAGCCGCGGATGGTTTCCTTCAGCGGCACGTACTTGCCCGGCGAGCCGGTGAAGATCTCGGCCACGTGGAAGGGCTGCGACAGGAAGCGCTGGATCTTGCGGGCGCGGGCCACGGTCAGCTTGTCCTCGGGGGCCAGCTCGTCCATGCCCAGAATGGCGATGATGTCGCGCAGTTCCTTGTAGCGCTGCAGGATGCCCTGCACCGAACGCGTCGTCGTGTAGTGCTCTTCGCCGATGACGTTGGGGTCGATCTGGCGCGAGGTCGAGTCCAGCGGGTCCACGGCCGGGTAGATGCCCAGCGAGGCGATGTCACGCGACAGCACCACGGTGGCGTCCAGGTGGGCGAAGGTCGTGGCGGGCGACGGGTCGGTCAGGTCGTCCGCAGGGACGTACACGGCCTGGATCGAGGTGATCGAGCCCACCTTGGTGGAGGTGATGCGCTCCTGCAGGCGGCCCATTTCCTCGGCCAGCGTCGGCTGGTAGCCCACGGCGGAAGGCATACGGCCCAGCAGGGCGGACACTTCGGTACCGGCCAGCGTGTAGCGGTAGATGTTGTCCACGAAGAACAGCACGTCACGGCCTTCGTCGCGGAACGACTCGGCGATGGTCAGCCCGGTCAGGGCCACGCGCAGGCGGTTGCCCGGCGGCTCGTTCATCTGGCCGTAGACCATGGCCACCTTGGACTTGGACAGGTCCTCGTCCACCACCACGCCCGACTCCATCATCTCGTGATAGAAGTCGTTGCCCTCGCGGGTACGCTCACCCACGCCGGCGAACACGGACAGACCCGAGTGCGCCTTGGCGATGTTGTTGATGAGCTCCATCATGTTCACGGTCTTGCCCACGCCGGCGCCGCCGAACAGACCCACCTTGCCGCCCTTGGCGAACGGGCAGATCAGGTCGATCACCTTGATGCCGGTTTCCAGCAGCTCCTGCGAGGGAGACAGCTCGTCGTAGGCAGGGGCCTTGCGGTGGATGGAGGCGGTCAGCTCGTGGCTCACGGGACCGCGCTCGTCGATGGGCGTGCCCAGCACGTCCATGATGCGGCCCAGGGTGGCCTGGCCCACCGGCACCATGATCGGGTTGGCGGTGTTGGTCACCACCATGCCGCGACGCAGGCCGTCGGAGGAACCCAGGGCGATGGTACGCACCACGCCGTCACCCAGCTGCTGCTGCACTTCCAGCGTCAGGGCCGAGCCTTCCATCTTGAGGGCGTCGTACACCTTGGGCATCTGATCGCGCGGGAACTCCACGTCCACCACGGCGCCGATGCACTGAACAATCTTGCCTTGTGCCATTTGTATTTCCTTGAATTCAACGAATCGGTCAAACCGCGGCGGCGCCGCTGACGATCTCGCTCAGCTCCTTCGTGATCGCGGCCTGGCGGGTCTTGTTGTAGACCAGCTTGAGCTCACCGATCAGGTTGCCGGCGTTGTCGGTGGCGGACTTCATGGCCACCATGCGTGCGGACTGCTCCGAGGCCATGTTCTCGGCCACGGCCTGGTACACCAGCGCCTCGATGTAGCGCGTGAGCAGCTCGTCGATGACGGTGGCTGCATCGGGCTCGTAGATGTAGTCCCAGCCGCCGGCCTGGCGCTCGGCGGGGGTCTGCTCCAGGCGCGCCGCCGACAGCGGCAGCAGCTGCTCGACCACCGGCTCCTGCTTCATCGTGTTGATGAACCTGGTGTAGCAGAGGTACACCGAGTCCACCTGGCCAGCGATGAAGGCGTCGAGCATCACCTTGACCGGGCCGATGAGCTTCTCCAGCTGCGGCGTGTCGCCGAGCTGCGTCGCGTGCGAAACGACCGGGACGCCGACTCGGTTCAGGAAGCCGAAGCCCTTGTTGCCGATCGCAACCGCCTGCACCTTCACGTTCTCGGCCTGCAGATCACGCATCTTGTTCGTGATCGCGCGCAGCACGTTGGTGTTGAGGCCGCCGCACAAGCCCTTGTCGGTCGTCACGACCACGAAGCCCGCGGCCTTCGCGGAGCCTTCCGCGCGCATGTAGGGCGAGCGGTACTCCGGGTTGGCCTGGGACAGGTTCGCCGTGATGTTGCGAATCTTGTCGGCGTACGGACGCGCAGCGCGCATCCGTTCCTGCGCCTTGCGCATCTTGGAGGCGGCGACCATTTCCATGGCCTTGGTGATCTTCTTGGTGTTCTCCACCGATTTGATCTTGCCGCGTATTTCCTTGCCTACCGCCATGGACGGGCTCCTTCTCGGACTTGTGCTATGGCGGGACTCAGGCGAACGACTTCTTGAACGCGGCCACGGCAGCGGTCAGCTGGGCTTCCGCGTCCTTGTCCATCGCCTTGTCGTTCTCGAGCTTGGCCAGCAGCGGGCCGTGGCTGGTCTTCAGGAACTGGTGCAGACCGCTCTCGAAGGCCAGGATCTTCTTGACGTCCACGTCGTCCATGTAGCCCTTGTTGACCGCGAACAGCGTGGCGGCCATCAGGCTGATGGGCAGCGGCTGGTACTGCGGCTGCTTGAGCAGTTCGGTCACGCGGGCACCGCGGTCGAGCTGCTTGCGGGTGGCTTCGTCCAGGTCGGAGGCGAACTGCGCGAACGCGGCCAGCTCGCGGTACTGCGCCAGGTCGGTACGGATACCGCCGGACAGGCCCTTGATCAGCTTGGTCTGGGCGGCACCACCGACGCGCGACACCGAGATACCGGCGTTGATGGCGGGGCGGATACCGGCGTTGAACAGGCTGGTTTCCAGGAAGATCTGGCCGTCGGTGATCGAGATCACGTTCGTCGGCACGAAGGCGGACACGTCGCCGGCCTGCGTTTCGATCACGGGCAGCGCGGTCAGCGAGCCGGTCTTGCCCTTCACGGCGCCGTTGGTGAACTTCTCGACGTAGTCGGCGTTCACGCGGGCGGCACGCTCCAGCAGGCGGCTGTGGAGATAGAACACGTCGCCGGGGAAGGCTTCGCGGCCCGGGGGACGGCGCAGCAGCAGCGACACCTGGCGGTAGGCGACGGCCTGCTTGGACAGGTCGTCATAGACGATCAGCGCGTCTTCGCCGCGGTCGCGGAAGTACTCGCCCATCGTGCAGCCGGAGTAGGCCGACACGTACTGCATGGCGGCGGACTCGGAGGCCGAGGCGGCGACGACGATGGTGTACTCCATCGCGCCGTGCTGCTCCAGGGCGCGCACCACGTTCTTGATCGACGACGCCTTCTGGCCGATGGCGACGTAGACGCAGACCATGTTCTGGCCCTTCTGGGCGATGATCGCGTCCAGGGCGACGGCGGTCTTGCCGGTCTGGCGGTCACCGATGATCAGCTCGCGCTGGCCGCGGCCCACGGGCACCATCGAGTCGATCGACTTGATGCCCGTCTGCACCGGCTGGCTCACCGACTGGCGCGCGATCACGCCCGGGGCGACCTTCTCGATCACGTCCGTCATCTTGGCGTTGAGCGGACCCTTGCCGTCGATGGGCTGGCCCAGCGCGTTGACCACGCGGCCGATCAGCTCGGGGCCCACGGGCACTTCCAGGATGCGGCCCGTGCACTTGACGGTGTCGCCTTCGGAGATGTGCTCGTACTCGCCCAGGATCACGGCGCCGACCGAGTCGCGCTCGAGGTTCAGCGCCAGGCCGAAGGTCTGCGCGCCCGAGGCGGTGGCGGGGAATTCGAGCATTTCGCCCTGCATCACGTCCGACAGGCCGTGCACGCGCACGATGCCGTCCGTCACCGAGACCACGGTGCCCTGGTTGCGGATGTCCGTCGAGGGCTGCAGGCCCTCGATGCGGCTCTTGATCAGTTCGGAAATTTCTGCGGGATTCAGTTGCATCGTGTTCTCCCAGACTGCCACCCGGTGGGCGGTCAGCGTGGCGGGCGGTGACTGGCTGCGGGCCGTGCGCGGGGGGCGGCGACAGCCCCCTGCTGTGCGCTTAGGCCGTGAGCGCCACCTTCATCTGTTCCAGACGGGCCTTGACCGAGCCGTCATAGACCTCGTCGCCGACCACCACGCGGATGCCGCCGATGAGCGAGGGATCGATCTGCACCGTGGCGTTGAGCTTGCGACCGAAGCGCTTTTCCAGCGCGGCCAGCACCTCGGCGCCCTGCGCCTCGTCGATCGGGAAGGCGCTGTAGACCAGCGCGTCGGAGACCCCGCTGCCAGCGTTGACCAGCGCGCGGTACTGCGTTGCCACTTCGGGCAGCGCCACCAGGCGACCGTTCTCCAGCATCGTGCGCAGCAGGTTCTGCAGCGCGGGCCACAGCGGCGCGGGCAACGCCCCGGTGATGACGTTGAACACCTGCTCGGTGCTCACGCGCGGGTTGTCGGCGAACTGGCGCACCTGCGGCTCGGCGGTCAGCGCCGCGAGCAGGTCAAGCTGCTCGATGGCACCGCGCTGCTCGGCGGGCATGATCACCTTGAACAGCGCCTCCGCGTAGGGGCGGGCAATGGTTGCAAGCTCAGCCATGGTCAGAGCTCGCTCTTGAGGCGCGACAGCAGCTCGCCGTGCACCGCGGGATTCACTTCGCGGCGCAGGATCGCTTCGGCACCCTTGACAGCCAGCGCGGCGACTTCGTCGCGCAGCGCCTCGCGGGCACGGATGCTGGCCTGCTCGGCCTCGGCCCGGGCCGCGGCGACGATCTTGGCGGCCTCTTCGTTGGCACGGCCCTTGGCTTCTTCGACCATGGACTGCGCCATGCGCTCGGCGTCAGCCAGGCGGCGGGCGGCGTCATCGCGCGCTTCGGCCAGCTGGGCCTCCACGCGCTTGTTGGCCGTGGCCAGCTCGGCCTTGGCCTTGTCAGCCGCTGCCAGACCGTCGGCGACTTTCCGGGCGCGCTCATCGAGCGCCTTGGTGATCGGCGGCCACACGAACTTCATCGTGAACCACCACAAGATCACGAAGACGACGATCTGCGCCAACAACGTTGCGTTCAGATTCACGGCTCGGACCTCTCTCGTAAAAGACTACTTCGTGGACGGACGAGAAAGACCCGGATCAGCGCAGCACGAAGGGGTTGGCGAACGCGAACAGCATCGCGATACCCACGCCGATCAGGAAGGCGGCGTCGATCAGACCGGCCAGCAGGAACATCTTGGTTTGCAGCTCGTTCATCAGCTCAGGCTGACGGGCCGAGGCTTCCAGGTACTTGCCGCCCATCAGGCCGATGCCGATACAAGCACCGATGGCGCCCAGACCGATGATGACGCCGCAAGCCAGAGCGACCAGACCGAGGATGTTTTCCATGACTACTCCTAGATGAGTTGATTGAGTTGGGAAAGGGAACGGGGGGAAAGCCGCCGGTCAGTGCGCGTCGTGCGCCTGGCCCACGTACACCAGCGTCAGCATCATGAAAATGAAGGCCTGCAGCGTGATGATCAGGATGTGGAAGATGGCCCAGGCGGAGCCAGCCAGCACGTGGCCGATCCACAGAGCAACACCGCCCAGAGAGCCGAAGCCCACCGCGCCCATCAGCGCGATCAGCATGAACACCAGTTCGCCGGCAAACATGTTGCCGAACAGTCGCATGCCATGAGAGACCGTCTTGGCGACGAACTCGATCATCTGCATGAGGAAGTTGACCGGGGCCAGCACGATGGCCATGACGCCATGGGCGTGGAACGGCGCGGAGAACAGCTCCTTCACCCAGCCGCCCAGGCCTTTCATCTTGATGTTGTAGTACAGGCACGACAGCAGCACCGTCACCGACAGCGCCAGCGTCGTGGACAGGTCGGCCGTGGGCACCACGCGCATGTAGGCATGGTGCGGATCGCCACCGGCGGCGCCGTAGATGGCTTCCCAGATGCGCGGCACCAGGTCCAGCGGCAGCAGGTCCATCGCGTTCATCAGGAAGATCCACACGAACGCCGTCAGCGCCAGCGGGGCCACCGCCTTGCGCGACTGCTCGTTGTGCACGATGCCGCGGGCCTGGGTGTCGACCATCTCGACCAGGAATTCAACGGCTGCCTGCATGCGCCCGGGCACGCCCGAGGTCACGCTCTTGGCCACGCGCCACAGCAGGAAGCAGCCGATCACGCCCAGCAGAATCGACCAGAACAGCGAGTCGAGCTTGAGCACCGGGTCCGACAACGAGAAGTCGGCAATGCCCGTTTGCGTGCGAGTCGTGAGGTGCTCCAGGTGGTGCTGGATGTATTCACCCGCGGTAGGTCCGTGTCCTTCGGCAGCCATGTCAGCTTCTCTTTTTCCTTGCTCGCGCCCGGCCCTGCCACAGCAGCGCCAGCCAATTGACCTTCATGCACAGCACCATCGTCACCAGCAACGCCGGCCAACTCAGGTCGCGCACGACCACCGCCGCCGCCACCAGCATGGCGGCTGCGACACCGATCTTGATGAACTCCCAGAGCAGGAAGCCGAACACCTGGGTGCCGGGCTGCTTGTCCCTGGTCCTGGCGAGGCCGCGGACCATCAACGCCCCCGGCACCACCACGGCAGCCGCGCCATACAGCGCCGACCAGCCGATCGCCCCTCGCCCCGTGACGACTGCCGCCAGGGCAGCCACCACCAGACCTACCGCGGCTTGAACCGCGACCACCCGCCACGGCGACAGCAGCGGGTACTCTTCGCGCAGGGCCTGCACTTGCTCGCGCGTCAACGGCGCTCGCTCGTCCAGCTCTTTGTCGTATTCGTCCTCTGCCCAGCTGTCGCGGAACTCGGGACGCCGGGACCGCTCTTGCATATGGGCTTCAGACTGTCTCTATGCGCAAAACCGGCGGATTATAGGTGGAAAACCCTTAGCCTCCACTTACAACTCATGCCCTGTCGACACGCTCCGGCATGGCTTGCAATGGCGCGCGCATTGAGCCAGCTCAATTTGTGAGCCTGTGGCGCCCCCGCCGCGGCGGCGCAGTGTCCACGATGTCACGCGGTGCCGGCGCCGCGCACCACAATCGCCCCACCATCCGCTCCAGAGCCGACCGTGTTCCGCCTTTTCCCCCGCCGCTTCGTGGCTTTTTCGTTGCTGCTGGCGCCGCTGCTGGGCGCCATGGCCCAGACCGAGGTTCGCACCGAGCAGTTGCGCGCCGAACTACTGGCCCACGCTCCCGAGGGCGTGGCGCCGGGCAAGCCGCTGTGGCTGGGCCTGCTGCTGGAGCACGCGCCGCATTGGCACACCTATTGGAAGAACCCGGGCGACTCCGGGCTCCCCACCAAGCTGCAATGGAGCGTTCCTCCGGGTGTGGACCTGGGCGAGATCGAATGGCCCGTGCCGCAGCGCCTGCCCGTGGGCCCGCTGATGAACTTCGGCTACGAGGGCCGCGTACTGCTGCCGGTGAAAGTGCAGGTGCCCGCGGGGTTCGACGCCGCCTCGTTGAGTGTGCAACTTCAGGCGGACTGGCTCGTGTGCAAGGAGGTCTGCCTGCCCCAGACCGGCCGCTTCAGCCTGCAGCTGCCCAGCCAGGCGGCCACGTCCGTGAACGCAGCGCTGTTCGACGAGGCACAGCGGCGGCAGCCCAAGGCCGTGGCCGGGGCGCAGACGACGGCGCGCATCGAGGGCCATGAGCTGGTGCTCGATGTCCAGGGCCTGCCGGCGGCGATGCAGGGCCAGCCGCTGGCCTTCTTCCCCGAGCAGCCCGGCATCCTGGACAACGCCGCGCCGATGCAAGCGCGCTGGGACGGCGCCGCCTGGCAGCTGCGGGCGCCGCTGTCGTCCGAGCGCGACCAGAGCCCGCCGCGCCTGGACGCGGTGCTGGCCGACGCGCAGGGCGGCGGCGTGCAGCTGGGCTTCGACGTCGCCGGGCCCTGGCCCGCGCCGGGCACCACGCCGCGGCGCGAGCCCGTGGCCGAGGCCGAATCGCCCGCGGCGCCAGCCGCTGGGGCAACGGGTGCGTCCTCACCCGCTTTCGGGCTGGCACTGCTGCTGGCGCTGGGCGGCGGGATGCTGCTGAACCTGATGCCTTGCGTCTTCCCGGTGCTGTCGCTGAAGCTGCTGAGCTTCGTGACGCACCACCACCGGCGCGAGCGCGTGGCTGCGGCGCTGGCCTACACCGCCGGCGTGCTGGTGTCCTTTGTGGCGCTGGCGGCGCTGATGCTGGCACTGCGCGCCGGCGGCCAGCAGCTGGGCTGGGGTTTTCAATTGCAGTCGCCGGCCTTCGTGGCGGCGCTGGCGGTGCTGTTCACCGTGATCGGGCTCAACCTGAGCGGACAGTTCGAGTTCCGCAGCGTGCTGCCTTCCAGCCTGGCCGGGCTGCAGCTGCGCCACCCGCTGCTGGACCATGCGCTCACCGGCGTACTGGCCGTGGCGGTGGCCTCGCCCTGCACCGCGCCCTTCATGGGCGCCTCGCTGGGCGCGGCAGCCACGCTGCCGACGGCGCAGGCACTGTCGGTGTTCGCAGCGCTGGGGCTGGGCATGGCCCTGCCCTACCTGGCCGCAGCGGCCTGGCCGGGCGTGGCGCGCGCGCTGCCGCGGCCGGGACCGTGGATGGCGCAGCTGCGCACGCTGCTGTCC
>JAEYPG010000025.1 GCA_023410975.1 Pseudomonadota bacterium | reverse complement strand
CCTGCTGGTGTTCCCCGAGCACCTGCTGTTCCTCGACCCCGCCGGCCGCCACGCCGCGCTGGCCGGGCTGCGCCGGCGCCAGCCGGAGAAGCGACTGGTGGTGGAGGTGGGCTCGGCCGAGGAGGCGCTGGCCGCGGCCGAGGCCGGCGCCGACGTGCTGCAGCTCGAACGCTTCACGCCCGAAGCCCTGGCCGCCCTGCGCGCGACGCTGGGCGCCCGCGGCCTGCAGGTGAAGCTCGCGCCCGCGGGCGGCGTGAACGCCGCCAACGCCGTGGCGTACGCGCACGCCGGCGCGGACCTGCTCGTGAGCTCCGCCCCGTACTGGGCGCCGCCGGCGGACGTGAAGGTGGCGTTCCGCCGCGTCGGCGCGGCCTGAGTCACAAGCCCAGTTCCTCCTCGCGCACCACCACCGCAGGCTGGTTGTCCACGCGCGGCGTGCAGGACTCCAGCCGCTCGATGCGGTCCACCTGCAGCAGCCAGCGGCCCGAGCGCAGCCGCCAGGCCGTGCGCCGCTCGTGGCCGACCAGCACGTCCACCGGGAGCTCGTCGATGTCGAAGCGCTCGACCACCGCGGTGTGGTCATGGCGGATCCAGCAGCGCCGGCCCTCGGCGTCCACGCCGATCAGCTTGACGGCCAGCGCCTCCTCGTCCTCGTAGCGCCTGAAGCTCCAGGGCGGCACGATGTCCCGCTCGTAGCCCGCGGGCACCTCGCGGATCCAGGCGTCGGGGAAGCGGTCCGCATCAGCCACGGCGTGTCTCCCGGGCCACGGGCAGGTCGGTGGCTAGCTTCCAGCGCGCCAGGTCCACCCACACCCGGCGGCCGATCCGCTGCTCCCACACCGAGGCGACGCCCACCACCGGGAAACGCAGGAACTGCCGGGCCGACAACGACACCAGCAGCTCCAGCCCCTGCGGCGCCGACACCACGCCGCGCAAGAGCGCGGGCTGCCAGCAAAGCTCTTGAGCACAGGCCTTCATGCAATCCTCCGGACAGCGCAATGTATCTCAATACATAACGCAAGGAGCGGACCAGCGATGGCCCAGGCATCCCTGGCGCTGGAAGCGGCCGTGCCGCAGTGCGGAACGGGACAGCTGCCGAGCCTGCGGCGGCGTCGCAGACGCGACGCCGCTTGTTGGGTTTGTCGCCAACCGGACAAGCGTTCGCGCTGCAAGTGATTGATCCGCCAGGGAGCCAGGGCTGGCACGACTCTCGCAGAGACCGGTCCAGGACCCGGGGCCACAGCCTGCACAGCGGTTGCCCCCTCACCCATCCAACCTGCACCAAGAGGAGTCTCACCATGGCCTACAAGATCATCGCTTCCCAGTGCTCCGGCTGCTCCGCCTGCGAGGCCGAGTGCCCGAACAACGCCATCCGCGAGAAGGGCGGCGCGTTCATCATCGACCCGGCCAAGTGCACCGAGTGCGAAGGCCACTTCGACTCGGCGCAGTGCGTCGCCGTGTGCCCGGTGGACGGCTGCATCAAGAAGGTCTGACGCGAGGGAGCCCGCCATGATCGACCTGCGCGAACCGAAGTATCCCTGGGGTCTCGAAGTCCGGGCCACGGTGGATCTCTACAACGACGGCAGCCTGCCCGACATCCCCGAGGACCTGCTGCTGGTCGTCGCCGGCGGTCCAGGCGAGATCGTGCAGGTCGGGCACCACGGCGAAGCCAACGTGCCCGTCTACATGGTGGACTTCGGCGTGTGCGTGCTGGGCTGCCTCGAAGAGGAGATCGAGCCCATGCGCAGCGCCAAGCCGGCACCGCAGCTGGCGGCCGCATGAGCGCCAGGCCCGCGCCAGGAACGTTGCCCAGGCAACGGCGCGCGGGCCGCTGACCGGAGCCCTTCGCCATGAGCAGCATCACTACCGTCTACCTGGACCACAACGCCACCACCCGCCCGGTGCCCGAAGCGGTGGCGGCGATGGTGCAGGCGCTGCAGCAGGACTGGGCCAACCCCTCGTCCACCCACGGCCCCGGCCAGGACGCGCGGCGGCTGCTGGCCAACGCACGCGGGCGCGTCGCCGCGTTCCTGGGCTGCGCCGTGGCGGAGCTGGTCTTCACCAGCGGCGCCACCGAGGCCAACCACATGGCGGTGCTGGGCGCGGTCAAGGCCAGTGGCCGCGGCCGCGTGCTGATGTCCGCCGTCGAGCACCCGGGCCTGCAGGCGCTGGCGCAGCGCCTGCGGGGCGAGGGCGTGAAGGTGGACTTCATTCCCGTGGACGCGCAGGGCCGCCTGAGCCTGGCGGCGGCGCGTTCGCTCATCGCCCAGGACGTGGCGCTCGTCAGCGTGATGGGCGCCAACAACGAGACCGGCGTGCTCATGCCCGTGGCCGAGGTCGCGGCGCTGGCGCGCGCGGCCGGCGCCTGGATGCACGTGGACGCCACGCAGCTGGCGGGCAAGGCGGCGCTGGGCTTCGCCGCCAGCGGCGCCGACCTGATGTCTGTCTCCGCCCACAAGCTCGGCGGCCCCAAGGGCGTCGGCGCGCTCGTGGTGCGCAAGGGGCTCGCCCTCCCGCCGCTGCTCTCTGGCCGCCAGGAGCGCGTGCGCCGCGGCGGCACCGAGAACGTCCCCGGCATCGCCGGATTCGCCGCGGCCTGCGACCGCGCCGCCGCGACGCTGCAGGCCGACATCGAGCGCATGCGCGCGCTGCGCCAGCGCCTGGAAGACGGCTTGTCGGCGCTGCCCGGCGTGCACGTCTACGGCCGCGAGGCCGAGCGGCTGTGCAACACGCTGTGCCTGCGCTTCGGCAGCCTCGACGCCGAGCAGGTGCTGATGAAGCTGGAGCGCGCGGGCATCGTGGCCTCCTCCGGCGCGGCCTGCAGCGCCGGCGGCACGCAGCCCTCGCACGTGCTGCTGGCCATGGGCGAAAGCGAGCTCAACGCCAGGGCCGGCGTGCGGCTGTCGCTGGGCCCCGAAACCACCGCCGCGGAGATCGACGCCACGGTCGCCGCGGCCACCGAACACCTCTTGCCACTGCTGGCCCAGCCCGGAGCGCAGCCTGTTTCCTTGGGAGTCTCGTGATGAAAGTGATGATGCGCAAAGACCAGAAGGGCATCCTCTCGGCCTACGTGCCGAAGAAGGACCTCGAAGAGCCCGTCGTGTCGCAGGAGAAGGAGGGCCTGTGGGGCGGCACCGTCACGCTGGCCAACGGCTGGGTGCTGTCGCTGCCGGAGATGCCCGCGGGCACCTCGCTGCCCATCACCGTCGAGGCCAAGCGGCTGTCGGGAGACTGAGCATGGACGCCGCGCTGCTCCAGGAGGCGCTGGGCGTGGCCGACGCCGCCGACACCGTGCGCCAGGCGGCCGCGGCCCTGCGCGAACGCTTCGCGCCGCTGCGCGTGATCGTGGTGGACGCCATGGACATGCGCCACGAGACGCCCGCGGCCACCGGCACGCGGCGCGTGCTCTACCTCGGCGCCAGCGACGGCCACTGCTGGACCGTCACCACCGACCCGGCACAGGCCGCAGGCTTCTACCTCGTCGACAAGGCGGCCGCATGAACGCAGTACCCGACACCGACTACGGCCTCTCCGACGAGGACGAGCTGCTGCTGTCCGACCCCGACATGACTGAGGTCGAGGTGGAGCTGGTGACGGCGGCGCTGGGCGAGCCCCGGCTGTCGGCCGGCCGCATGGTGCAGCACTTCGAGAACTCCTTCGCCCGCTGGGTCGGCCGCAAGCACGCAGTGGCCGTCTCCAGCGGCACCGTGGGCGCGTGGCTGGCGCTGCGCGCGCTGGACATCGGCCCGGGCGACGAGGTCATCGCCTCGCCTTACAGCTGGCATCAGGTCGCGCACGCGGTGGAGCTCACCGGCGCGCGCGTGGTGTTCTCCGACATCAACTACTGGTCCGGCTGCCTGGACCCGGTGCGCGCGGCCGACAGGATCACGCCCGCCACCAAGGCCATCCTGGCCGGCAACGCCAACGGCCACCCGGCCTCCTGGGACGAGTTCCGCAAGCTGGCCGACGCGCACGGCGTCTGGCTGATCGAGGACTCCACCGAGGCGCTGGGCTCGCGGCTGCAGGGCCAGCTCGTGGGCAGCTTCGGCGACCTCTCGGTGTTCGACTTCTCGCAGCCCTCGGCGCTGTGCTGCGGCGAGGGCGGCATGGTCGTCACCGACGACGACGCGCTGGCCTCGGAGCTGCGCTACCTGCGCTCGCGCTCGCTCAAGGACCGGCGCTCCATCTCGGTGGGCTCGCGCGTGCCGCTGCAGGCGCTCATGAGCGAGATCACCGCCGCGCTGGGCGCGGGGCAGCTCGGCCGCATCGACCGCATCCTGGAGAAGCGCAAGGCGGTGGAGGCCAACTACCTGCTGGAGATGCAGTCCTTCGAAGGCGTCAAGCCGCCCTACGTGGCGCCGGGCGTGGACGAGGTGCACTGGATGCTCTACGTGGTGCACCTGGGCAAGCGCTTCACCGCCAGCGCCTGCAACGACATCCTGGAAGACCTGGAGACCGAGCTGATCGAGGCGGTCATGTACTGCATGCCGCTGCACCAGCAGTTCCACTACATGCAGCAGGGCTGGAAGCGCGGCGACCTTCCGCTGACCGAGCGCATCGCCGACCGTGCACTGGCGCTGCCGTTGCACACGCACCTGACGCCCGGGCACGTGAAGTTCATCGTCAAGACGCTCAAGGACTCGTCCATCAACGTGGGCGCGGGAGCGGCGATTTATTTGTGAGCCCGGCCCTGCCGGCCCTCAACCAACCCGTTCAGGCTGCGCCAGTCGAACTCCTGCATCCAATTCTTGGCAGGCCCTTCGACAAGCTCAGGGCGAACGGGGAAACCTGACAAGGAGCCCCAACCATGACCTACGCCACCGTCCAAGAAGTGCCCACCGCCGTCATCGAGGGCCTGGCCGCCGGCACCCTGGCGCCCTACCTGGGCCCGGGCATGCTGTCGCTGTGCGAGGGCGCGCTGCCGCCGGCCGATCCGCTGGCGCTGGCCGCGGTGCTCACCGCCAAGGTGTCGGTGCCGGGCAAGATCAAGAACCGCCTCACCGCCGCGGCGCAGTTCATCGAGAACTTCAAGCACCGCAAGACGCTGGTCAAGGGCATGGACGAGGCCTACGCCGGCGCGCCCGCGCCCTCGGCGCTGCACCGCTGGATCGCGGCGCTGCCCGCGCCGGTGATCGTGGACTGCTGGTACGACGACACGCTGCGCCAGGCGCTGGCCGCGCGCAGCGACTGGGCCGAGGTGCAGGGCTTGGCGCAGAGCGAGCACTTCGGCACCTGGATCGGCTGGTACGACGCCCAGGGCGCCGCCAGCCCCGACCCGATCGCGGCCAGGACCCTCTACTACAAGCCCTGGGGCGGCCGCAGCCCGGCGTCGAACTACCTGGTGTCGGACAGCGACTTCGTGGAGGTGCTGACCGAGATCGACATCCAGACGCCCATTCCCGCCGAGGTGCAGCAGCGCCGCGGCTCGCTGGGTTTCGTGTTCCTGGGCTGCCGCTTCAACGACCAGCTCCCGCGCGCCTTCGCGCGCCAGATCATGAAGCGCTCGCAGGGCCCGCACTTCGCGGTGATGGCCGAGGAGCCCACGCGCATGGAAGCGCGCTTCATGGAAGAGCAGGGCATCACGCGCATCGCGCTGCCGCTGGCCGCGGTGTCCGCGGCGCTGATGGCCGGCGCCGCCACCGCCGCCTGACGGAGCACGGCGGTGCTGGACGTCGCGGTCATCGGCGGCGGCTTGTGCGGGCTGGCGCTCGCGCACAGCCTGCAGGCGCGGCGCCTGGACTGGACGCTGTTCGAGGCCCGTCCCCGGCTGGGCGGGCGCGTCATGACGGTGGCCTCCGGCCGCGGGCTGCCGCTGGACCTGGGGCCGACCTGGTTCTGGCCCGCCACGCAGCCCTCCATCACCCGG
>JAEYPG010000674.1 GCA_023410975.1 Pseudomonadota bacterium | reverse complement strand
GGTGCGCGGTCTCCGCCGCCTGCGCGGTGCGTACGTGATGCGCGCCGATGCCGTGCTTGCTCAGCCCCGCCACGACGCCCTTGCCGATCAGCTCGTCATCTTCCACCAACAACACACGCATCCGGGTTTCACCTCCTCTGGACCAGGCGGCATGGTAAGCCACCGAGTCCCGGGTGTTAGCGACTCGGCTCGGCGGCCGCTTTAGTTTCGTTTAATCGAACGCGCGCATGATCCTCTCGACCTTGTTCAGGAGGATTCGGATAGTGTCCCGGTATCGAAGCGTTCTCGCGGTGTTCCTGTTGTGCTGCGCCAGCATCGGCAGCGTCTGGGCAAGTGGTGGCCTGTTCGCCTGGGACAAGCGCGCTCCTCAGTTCCTGGATGCAGACCAGGTCTTTACGCTGGCGCCGGTCCGGCAGGAGGGCGACGCGCTCACGGCCGCCGGTCTGGTTGCCGAGGGTTACTACCTCTACCGGCACGCCATCCGCCTGGTCGATGCCCAGGGTGGCGATATCCCCCTGGACCTGCCCGCAGGCGCGCCCAAGCACGACGAGTTCTTCGGCGATACCGAAATCTACACCGGGGATACCCTGCAGTTGCGCTTCCCCGCCGCGACCGCCGGACCGCTGACGCTGCACTGGCAGGGATGTGCCGAGGACGGTATCTGCTATCCGCCGCAGACGCTCAGCGTGGCGCTGCCGGCGGGTGCCGCAGCAGGGGCCGGCGTGACGCCGCAGGCATCGCCCGTCCCGCCAACCGCCGCCCTGGCGGAGGATGAAGCGGCCGCGCGCCAGCTCGCAGCGCTGGGGCCCGTCGCCGGGACGTTGCTGTTCTTCGGCTTCGGTCTGCTGCTGGCCTTCACCCCCTGTACGTTGCCGATGATCCCGATCGTGTCGTCCATGGTTGTCGGCAGCCAGGCCGCCCCTCGACGGGCCCTGGGTCTGTCCCTTGCCTATGTACTGGCGATGGCGGCGGCCTATGCGGTGGTTGGTGTCATGGCCGGTCTGGCCGGCGCCAATCTCCAGGCCGCGCTGCAATCGCCCTGGCTGCTGGGGGCCTCCGCCGCCGTGTTTCTGCTCCTGGCCAGCTCGCTGTTCGGCCTGTTCGAGCTGCGCCTGCCGAGCGTTCTGGTGGAGCGCCTTTCGTCCTCGGGCGCAGGGAAGGGCGGTAGCCTGGGTGGCGCCGCGGTGCTGGGCGTTCTGTCGGCGCTGCTGGTCGGCCCCTGCATGACCGCGCCGCTGGCCGGAGCGCTGCTGTATATCGGGCAGACCGGCAGCGCCCTCTACGGTGGGCTGGTGCTGTTCGCGCTCGGTCTGGGCATGGGACTGCCCCTGCTGGCGATAGCGCTGTTCGGTGCCCGGGTCCTGCCGCGCCCCGGCCCCTGGATGGAACGGATTGGCATCGCCTTCGGCTACCTGATGGTCGGCATGGCGGTCATGATGCTGGCGCGCTTCCTGCCCGCCACGATCAGCCTGGCCCTGTGGGGCTTCTGGGCGCTGTCCGTGGCGATCGGACTGATTGCCTGGGCGCAGGGCCTGGCCGCCCGTCAGCGCCTGGCCTGGACGGTACGGGTGGGCGCGGCCATTTCCGGCGTGTGGTCGGTGCTCATGCTGGTGGGCGCGGCCTCGGGAGGCGACTCGGTGCTCCAGCCGCTCACGCACCTGCGAGGGGTCGAGACGGCGTCGGCGGCCACGCGCGTGAACTACATTCCGGCCAAATCCATCGAGGACGTGGACGCGCGCCTGGCGGAGGCCGCCGCCCGTGGCCAGTGGACGCTGATCGACTTCTACGCGGATTGGTGCGTGAGCTGCCATGTGATCGAGCGAAACGTCTTCGGTGATCCCGCCGTCGCGGCGCGGCTGGCCACCCTGCAGGTGCTGCGACCCGACGTGACGCGCAATGACGCGACGGATCAGGCCCTGCTCAAACACTGGGGCGTCATGGGGCCGCCGACGCTGATTCTGGTCGGCCCGGATGGCCAGGAGCGCCGCGCGTTGCGTGTGGTGGGCGAGATCAGCGCCCGCGATTTCCTGAATCAACTGCTGGCGGCGGGCATCCGATGATCAGCGCGGGCCCTTTTTCGATCCAGGTGGTCATCCTCATCGTCGCCGTGTTGTTGGCCTGGGTAATAACGCGCAAGGTCGCGCAGCGACTGCCCGACACACCCGTCCGGCAGGCCGGCGGCCTGCTGCTCGACGCCGTGTTCTGGGGCCTGGTGGCCGCGCGGCTCGGCTACATCCTGCAGTGGTGGAGCGACTACGCGGCGTCGCCGCTGTCGATGATCGCCATCGGCGATGGCGGCTTTTCCGGGTGGAGCGGGGTGCTCGGCGGTGTGGCATTCGCCTGGTGGCGAACCCGAACGATGCCCCTGCTACGCCGCCCGCTGCTGGTGGGCAGCGCCGCCGGCGTGCTCAGTTGGTCCGCCGCCACAGGCGTGCTCGGCCTGATCCAGCTCGCGGTGGCGCCACCCTTGCCCGAGCTGCAGTTGAACCGCCTCGATGCGGACCCCGTGGTACTCAGCGAGTACACAGGGCGGCCGGTGGTGGTCAACCTGTGGGCCAGTTGGTGCCCACCCTGTCGTCGGGAAATGCCGGTGCTGGAGCAGGCTCAGTCCCATTACCCCGACATCGCCATCGTCATGGTCAACCAGGGGGAAAGCGCTGCCCAGGCCCGCGATTTTCTGGCGCGCGAGCACCTGACCTTCCAGGAAAACCTGCTCGATCCCGCCGGCCGCCTCATGCGGGACATGGGCGCGCGCGGCCTGCCCACCACCCTGTTCTTCGATGCCCAGGGCCGGCTCGTGGACTCGCACGTGGGTGAACTCACCCGGGCGAGCCTGCGGGACACCCTGTCACGCCATTTCCAGCCCCTCACGATCAATACCGCCAAGGAGTGACCATGTTTGTATCGCGTTCGCGCTTCCCGAGCCTCTTCTCCGCAACCCTGCTGGCGATGGCGCTTCTGCCGGCGCATGCCGATGACCGGCCCGCAGCGCTGCAGATGCTGGAACGACAGGGGCTGACCATCGCCCAGGAATTCGACGTCGGTGGCGGCCTGCGGGCGTTTGCCGCGGCCGCGGGCGACCGACCCGTCGCGGTGTATCTGACGGGTGATGGCAACGTCATCGTCGGCACGCGCCTGGATGCCAACGGCGCCGCGCTCGATGAGGCGACGCTGCAACGCCTGGTGGCCAAACCCATCAGTGACAAGGTATGGGCCCAACTGGAGGCCGCGACCTGGGTACAGGACGGCAGCGCCGACGCGCCGCGCGTGGTGTACACCTTCAGCGACCCCAACTGCCCGTTCTGCAACCGCTTCTGGAAGGCGGCCCGACCCTGGGTGGACACCGGCAAGGTTCAGTTGCGGCACGTCATGGTGGGCATTCTCAAGGCGGACAGCCAGGCCAAGGCGGCGGCGATTCTCGACGCGGCCGATCCGTCCGCGGCTCTGCAGCAGAACGAGCAGGCCTTCGGCCGGGGCGGAATCACCCCGGCCAAGCGCACCTCCGACAAGGCGCGCACGGCGCTGGAGGACAACCAGATGCTGATGATGAGCCTGGGCTCCCGTGGCACTCCGGCCATCCTGGTGCGCGACAGCGAAGGCCTGATCCAGAAGTACAACGGCATGCCGCAGCCGGCCGCGCTGGCCGAGATCATGGGGCCGCGCTGAGGCCAATCCATGCGGCCCGCTTCCACGATGGAAGAGGGCCGCATGGCCGAACGGCGTTACGCGCTGGAGCAGGGTGGCGCTGAATACAGGCCAGGCCCGAACGACCGATCCGGACCTGCGACCTTCAAGGATTGTTTCGCCCGCACTACCCGCGCTAACCTCCGGCCCATTCCCTCCGCTGGCAAAGGATTGCTGTCTTGCTGCGCCCCGTGCTCCACCCATCGCTCTCCCTTTTTTTCAAGCACCGTCCCGTGACGGGGCTGGCGCCTGCGCGCGCGTGGGGCAGGGTGCGGGTTATATCGAATGCACGCGAATACGGGGTGGTGCGGAAGGGGAGCGGTAAGGGTTTGATTGAAAAGGGGATCTTCTTTCTGCGGGGAAGATCGAGTGCGGAGTTATACCGAATCCACTGTTATTCGTTGGCGTGGATTCCATCTAATCACTGTTAGGCAGTGGAAATGTCATTCAACTCGCATAGACGCAAGCTCCTAGATGAAAGTGAACCGCTAGAGCATCGTGCTTCACACGCGCGGTCGTGTGCTTTGCACGTCGCTAACAAGCTTGGTCTAGAGCGGGAGGTTGTGATCGAGCTAGTGGCTAGTGAAACAGGCGTTAGCCTGCATAATCCAGAGTCAGCAGCCCATTTGATGGTCGCGTACGAAGCATTGGAAAGAATTCGAGCACAGGCAGCGCAACCCAATGCCTAACAATTAGTTCAAATCGCTCACTCCGTTCGCTGGGACGGGCTAAAGCCCGCCCTTTAACAAAACGTTATGCACACAAGGAAGAGGCCATGAGCAGACCAGACATCGCATTAATATACGAAGAAGGCCTTCCAGAGAGTCTGTTTCAAGGTTTTCAAGAGGGTCTTAGCAATGAAAAGATCACGGTATCAGTAGAGTCTAGGCCTCCAAGCGGACCCCAGGCATGCCTAGAGTGGTTCATATTCCCACTTGTAGCTGCTTACATCTCAAAGCCATATTTCGAGGCGTTCTTTGGGGAAATGGGAAAAGATCACTATGCAATCCTCAAAAGAAAGCTCTCTGAAACCACGACAAAAGTCATGTCGCAACCCCGAATTGAGCCAGTTCTTTTCGGTACAAATGGAAAGATCAGCAAAGGGAACCCCTATACTCTAGCGTTCTCAGTATACGCAGAGGCAAACGACAATCGCAGATTCAAGCTGCTTCTTCCAAAGCCAGCAGAAGACAATGATTACAACGAGATCATTGAAATATTCTTAGAGTTTTTATCGGAATATCATTCTGGACTAAAAGAGCTTGGCGAAATTGGCTTCAACACAAATACAAAGCTTCCTAGTGGCCTAATATTTGTTCATGTAAACCCTATTACAAAGAGCATAGAGTGGCTTGACCACATGAAGAGCGCATAACAATGCGCTCAACTGTCGCTCACTTCGTTCGCTGGACAGTCAAAAGCTGCGCTTTTGCCTGCCCGTTAGCTTAATCGTTATACGAAGAAAAAGAATGAGCGCTGATCAATACTTCCTAAAGGGAAAATACAAGCTGAGCACTATTCCTCATGAGATGAGAATGTCTCATTGGGTATATGCTCCGATTCTCGTGAGTACAGAGACTAACGAAGTAATTCTAAGTCTAGAGGGAAATGTCTGGGATTTGCGCTCTGCCAGGGAAGTCAGAGATTCCATTATATTAAAGTTGGCGCGCTACCCAGACGGGAAAAAAGAATATGAATTGGAACTTGCCCCACTCGCTGGAACGGTAAACATAAGCGGCGTTGCGCACCCACTAGCAAAAGTAGTAGAGGTCTTGGATGCAATCGTATAACAAGTCGCTCAAACACGTTCCGGCCGCAAAAAGCACGGCCTCCACTGGACTCGCTAACGCTCGCCGTTTAGCGGGGCGTTATGCATCAAATAGGCACTAAGCATGGATAGTAATATTTGGGAAGGAATTGTGGTCGGCGCATCTGGCGGGGCAATTGCAGGTCTCACCGTCTATGGGGTTCAATCTCCACGAAAAGCTCCGTGACGCCCGCGAAATGCGCAGAGTTAATACTTGGCTTAAAGAGAACTCAAGTGGTGGAAGATGGCGTAGCACAAGGGCAATTGCCAGCTGGACCAATCTCACTGAAGACCGGGTTCAATATTTGTGCAGCAAAAGCGAAGAAATAAAGCTTTCAACTGGTGAGAATGAAGGTATGTGGGGGCACCGTGATTCAATAAACCTCACGGACTGCTAGCAATGCATAACAAGCCACTCAAATTCGTTCCGGCCACAAAAAGCGTGGCCTCCACCGGACTCGCTAACGCTCGCCGTTTAGCGGGGCGTTGAGGCTGTAGAAAAACCTACTGCCAGCCTCTTCAGCGACTGATACGCTCGCACCCATTCAAATCGCAGGGAGGCGCAGGGTGATGCCTCGGTTCAAGACCGTTCACAAGGGACTCAAGCTTCTGCCCATCGACTTCGACAAGCAGCTGCTGCCCGGCACGTTCGAGCACGCCCTGTGTTATCTGGTCGATCACGAACTGGACCTGTCCGACTTCCACGCGCGTTACCGCAACAGCATCGAAGGCGCTCCAGCCTACGATCCGGCGGTACTCCTGAAAATCGTCCTGCTGGCCTACAGCCGCGGCATCATCAGCAGCCGCCAGATGGAGGCCGCCTGCCGCGACCATGTGCTGTTCATGGCCGTCTCCGGCGACAGCCAGCCGCACTTCACCACGCTGGCCCAGTTCGTCTCGAGCATGGGCGACCTGGCCGCCAAGCTGTTTGCCCAGGTACTCGCGGTCTGTGACCGTCAGGGCCTGATCGGGCGGGAGATGTTCGCCATCGACGGGGTCAAGCTGCCGAGCAACGCCAGCAAGTCGCGCAGCGGCACCCGCGCCGACTTCCTACGCCATGCCGAGAAGATGGAAAAGGCAGCGCAGGCGATGATCGAATGCCAGCGCCAGTGCGACAAGCAGCCCGAGGACGAGGCCCAACGAGCGGCGCGCCGGCTGGAGCGCCTGCAGGCCGATGCCCGCCAGCTGCGCGCCTGGCTCAACGAGCATCCCGAGGATCGCAAGGGCGCCAAGGGGCGGATCAACCTGTCCAACCGCACCGACAACGAATCGGCCAAGATGGCCACCGGCAAGGGCGTGATCCAGGGCTACACCGGTGTCGCCGCCGTGGACGAGAAGGCGCAGATCATCGTCGACGCCCAGGCACACGGCACCGGCTCGGAACAGGCGCTGCTCGAACCCGTCATCGACGCCACAAACGCGCTGCGCGGTGCCGACACCTGCTACACCGCCGATGCCGGCTACCACAGCCGCCAGGCGCTGGAACATCTGGAGGCTGCGGGCATTACCGCCTTCATTCCCGACAACGGCTACCGCAAGCGCGACCCGCGCTACGCCGGCCAGGAACACCACACCGCAAAGCCCGACCCGCTCTGGGACAAGCGTCCGAAGCGGGTCAGCAGCCGCTGCTACACCCCGGCCGACTTCCACTTCGATGCCCAGCACAAGACCTGCATCTGCCCGGCAGGCAAGCAGCTCTATGGCGACGGCAGCCACTGCCTGATCAAGGGCCAGCCGGCGATCAAGTTCAAGGGCGCGCTGCGCGACTGCCTGAGCTGCCTGCAACGCAAGCAGTGCCTGCGCACACCGGAAAAGACTGCTGCGCGCCAGGTGGCGTTCTTCCTGCCGAAGACCGAGCGGGACGATGCCCTGGTCCGTATGCGCCGCCGTATCGACAGTGACGCCGGCCGCACGATGATCACCCGCCGCTTTGCGACCGTGGAAGCGGTGTTCGGCAACCTGCGCCACAACAAGCGTCTGGATCGCTTCAGCTTGCGCGGGCGGCATAAAGTCGATGGGCAATGGAAGCTCTACTGCATGACGCACAACATCGAGAAACTGGCCAATCGCGGAGCCTGGACATGAGCCAGAACCCTCAGAGAATGCCCTTGATGCGCTCCAGCGACTCGATTTCGGCTACCGGCCGGTCCACACAACGTAAACAACCCCGGATAACCCATGCCCCGACACTTGCTCGGTCACTTGAAAAAAGTGCCGTGAGCGCTGAAGGGATGGGTGTTTTTGGGGTTTTTCTACAGCTTCGTTA
>JAEYPG010000658.1 GCA_023410975.1 Pseudomonadota bacterium | reverse complement strand
GCTCCCGGCAGGGCGGCCAAGCGGCGGCGCCGCACCGGCGGCGGCGGTCCGCCGTGCACCTTCACGATCATCTCCACCACCGCCGGCGGCAGCACGCGCCGGCGCGCCAGCGCCCAGGGCAGCCCGGCCAGGGCGGACCACAGCACCGCGCCAAGCACGCCTTGCGCCTGGCCGTCGCGCCAGACCTTGCGCGTCTCGTGCCAGGCCAGCCGCCACGGCAGCCGCAGCCATGCCAGCCAGAAGCGGTTGCGCGTGGTCACGAGCTGGCGTGCGCGGCGGTCGCGCGCCGGGGACGGGTGGTGGTGCGTCTGCACCGCCGGCACGTAGGCCAGGTCCCAGCCCGCGGCCATCAGGTCCTGGCTCAGCAGCACCTCCTCCGCGCCCAGGAAGAAGCGCGGCTCGTAGCCGCCAGCCTCACGAAAAGCCCGGGTCCGCATCACCACTGCGCCGGCCATGAAGCTCACCAGCCGCGGCCCGGGCAGGCCGCGCGAGTCCAGCGGACTGGAGGCCATGCACTCGCAGGCCGGATCGACCCGGTTCTCCGGCCCCACCAGCACCTGCGCATTGAGCACGCCCAGGCGCGGATACATGTCCAGCACCGCCACCGCCCGTGCCAGCGCGCCGGGCTCCCACCAGGTGTCGTCATCGCAAAAGGCGACGTAGGGCGTGCGCACCAGTTCCACGCCGTGGTTGCGCCCGGCCGCCCCCAGGTTGCCGGGGCAGCACACGAGCTGCGCGCGCTGGAAGCGCCGCACCACCTCGGCCGTGGCCGGCGAGGCGCCGTTGTCCACCACGATCAGCGCTGGCGCTTCGGGCAAGGCTTCCAAATGGCGCAGCGTGCGGTCCAGTTCCTGCGGGCGCTTGTGGGTGAGCACCACCACGCTCACGCGCGGGTCCGTGGTCTTCATGAGGTCTCCTCGGCAGGTTGTGGTTCATGGATCTCGAAGCGCCAGCGCCGCTCGGGGCGGGCCGTGTCGTCGTAGCCGCCGGGGCCGAAGGCGCGCAGTTGGCTGGCGTAGCACTGCACCGCGCGCGCCTTGGGCCCCGCCGCCTCGACGGGCTTCTCCTTGGCCGGCGTGAGCTGCAGCCCCTGCCGCAGCAATTCCGCCAGCCGCTGCTGCAGCAGCCCCGGAATGCCGCGGTAGAGCGCGTCCTCGTACAGAAGGGCGGGGCGTGGATGGCACCGCCACGCCGCCATGCAGGCCTCGTGCACCAGCCGGTGGTCCGAATGGAACAGGCCCAGCGGGAACACGAAGGCCTCGTCCTCGCCCTGGCGTTTCAGCAGCGGCGACAGTGCCCCGGCCACGGCCTCGACCGTGGGCGTGGCGCCGTACTGGCTGTCGCCGAAGTCCAGCCAGCACGGCTCGCAACCCAGCAGCGCCAGCGCAGCGCGGTCCTCCTCGCGCCGGGCCAGCACCGCCTCGCGGGCACTGCCGAAGCCGCAGCGCGCATCCCAGTCGGTGCGCACGCTGCCGTCGGCCGGCAGCCCCGCGAACACCGTCACCACGCGCGTGCCCGGGTGGGCGGTCAGCCATTGGCCGCAGCCGAAGACGGCGTCGTCGAGGTGGGGCGAGATGAGCAGGGCGGGCATGGGCTGCAGACAGGGCTTGTGTGCAATGCAGCAAGCCCTAAGCCCATGCAGGGCCATGTCCTTTGTTCAGGCACCGGGAAAACAGGAGTCTCAGCGCTGGGCAAGCCGGCGGTCCGGACCCGGAGAAACCCCCTGCGTCAGGGGCGACAATGGCATCCTGAAGCAGGACGGCCGGGCTTCTCTTCCCGGCGCATGCCGTTCCGCGCCCCGGAGACCGATGCCCATGAAGAAGCCGACGCCGAAACTCGCCGTCCTGGTGGCCGCGCTGCTGGCAACCGCGCTGGCGCGGGCCGACGTCAACGTCGGCGTGACGCTCTCGGTCACGGGGCCGGCGGCCTCGCTGGGTATTCCGGAGCGCAACACCATCGCGCTGCTGCCCTCGGTCGTGGCCGGGCAGAAGGTCAACTACCTGGTGCTCGACGACGCCTCCGACACCGCCACCGCCACCGCCAACGTGCGCAAGCTGGTGGGCGAGCACAAGGTGGACGTGCTGCTGGGCTCCACCACCTCGCCCAACTCGCTGGCGATGATCGAGGTGGCAGCCGAGTCGCAGACACCCATGGTCTCCTTGGCCGCCAGCGCCCGCATCGTCGAGCCCATGGATGCCCGGCGGCGCTGGGTGTTCAAGACGCCGCAGAACGACAGCGCCATGTCGCAGGCCATCGCCGAGCACATGGCCGCCCAGGGCGTGCGCAACGTGGCCTTCATCGGCTTTGCCGATGCCTACGGCGAGGGCTGGTTCCAAGAGTTCAGCCGCGCCGCGGCGCTGCACAGGATCAAGGTGGTGGCCAACGAGCGCTATGCGCGCACCGACGCTTCCGTCGCCGTCCAGGCCTTCAGGATTCTGGCCGTCAAGCCCGAGGCCGTCCTCGTCGCCGCGGCCGGCACCCCGGCCGTGCTGCCGCAGAAGACGCTGCGCGAGCGCGGCTACACCGGCCGCTTCTACCAGACGCATGGCGTGGCCAATGCCGACTTCCTGCGCGTGGGCGGCAAGGACGTGGAGGGTACGTACCTGCCCGCCGGCCCGGTGCTGGTGGCGGAGCAGCTGCCCGCGGCGCACCCGGTGAAGAAGAGCGCGCTGGCCTACGTCTCGCTCTGGGAGGGCCTGTACGGCAAGGGCACGCTGTCCGCCTTCGGCGCGCATGCCTGGGATGCCGGGCTGCTGCTGGCCACCGCGCTGCCGGCGGCGCTGAAGAAGGCGCAGCCCGGCAGCACCGAGTTCCGCGCCGCGCTGCGCGACGCGCTCGAAGCCGTGCACGAGATGCCCGGCGCGCACGGCATCTTCACCATGAGCCCCACCGACCACCTCGGCCTGGACCAGCGCGCGCGCGTGATGGTGCGCATCGAGAACGGGGCGTGGCGGCTGCAGGCGGGAACAGGGCCTTGAGGCCGGCTTAAAGGCTGTCTTTACGCTCCAGCAAAGGACGCGCAGCAGCCTCGCCACATCCCGCTGTCAGACTGCGTGGCGTGAAGCAATCCGTGTCCTCCCTCAGTCCGCTGCCGCGGGCCCTGGCGCTGGCGGCGGTGGCGCTGCTGTCGGGCTGCGCGGCGCTGCGGCCGCCCGCGGACGCCGATGCGGCGCCCATCCCCACCACCGCTGCCGCCGCAGTCCAGCTCGGCACCAGCGCCGCGGCCACCGTGCCCCGCGCTGAAGCTGCCTGGTGGTCCCGCTTCGGCGACCCGCTGCTGCCCGCCCTCGTGGACGAGGCCTTGCGCGCCAACCCGCAGGTCGCTTCGGCCCAGGCGGCGCTGCGCCAGGCGCGCGCGCTGCGCGACCTGGCGGCCTCGGGGCTCTATCCCAACGTGGGCGCCTCGACCTCGGCCGGGCGCAGCCGTGCGCGCAACGCCAGCAGCAACCAGTTCCAGGCCGGCTTCGACGCGGCCTGGGAGCCCGACCTCTTCGGCCGCACCCGCGCCGGCGTGATGGCGGCGGAGGCCGACCTCGCCGCCAGCGCGCTGTCGCTGGCCGACGTGCAGGTGTCGCTGGCCGCCGAGGTCGCCGTGGACCTGATCACGCTGCGCGGCCTGCAGTCGCGCCTGGCCATCGCCCAGGCCAACCTCGCGAGCCAGCAGGAAACTTTCCAGATTGCCCAGTGGCGGCTGCAGGCTGGCTTGGCGACCTCGCTGGAAGCCGAGCAGGCGCGCGCCGCCGCCGAGCAGACGCAGGCGCAGATCCCGGCGCTGCAGCTCTCCCTGGCCCAGTTCGGCAGCGCGCTGGCGGTGCTCACCGGCCGCCCGCCGGGCCTGCCGGAGCTGGAGCGCACGGCGCCCATTCCCGCCGCGCCGGCCGACCTGGCGCAGAGCCTGCCCACCGACACGCTGCGCCAGCGCCCGGACATCCGCGAGGCCGAGGCGCGGGTGCGCGCCGCGCTGGCCCGCGTCACGCAGGCCGACGCCGCGCGCTACCCCACCTTCCGCCTCAGCGGCTCGCTGGGCCTGAGCGCGCTGACCGTGGGCGGGCTCACCGGCCCCGGTGCCGTGGTCAGCTCGCTGCTGGCCGGGCTGTCGCTGCCGGTGTTCGACGCCGGCGCCATCAACGCCCAGGTGCGTTCCCAGCAGGCCGCGGCGCAGCAATCGGGCGCCAACCTCCAGGCCGTGGCGCTGAACGCGCTCAAGGAGGTGGAGGACGCGCTGGTGGAAGTGCGCAGCAGCCGCGAGCGCCAGGCCACGCTGGGCCGCGCCGCCGAGGCCGCCGCCAATGCCGCATTGCTGGCGACCCAGCAGTACGGCGGCGGGCTGGTGGACTTCCAGACCGTGCTGCAGACCCAGCGCACCCAGCTTGCCCTGCAGGACAACCTGGCCGCCGCGCAGGCCGACGCCGCCGTCGCCCACGTGCGCCTCTACAAGGCGCTGGGCGGGGGCTGGCAGCCGGACACCGCCACGGCGGCCACGCCCTGACCGAACACGCGCCGGCCGCAGCCCCTGGATCACGCCCGATCGCCCGCCGCCGGCCGACCTTTCCGACCCGGAAACGCTCCCCATGAAAGCCCAAGACAACGCCTCCGACCTCGAAACGCTGCTCGGCGCCGACGCCAAGCCGCGCCCCTGGTGGCGCCGCACCACGCCGTGGCTGGCCGTGGCCGTGCTGGCCGCCGCCGTCGCCGGCGGCCTGGCCTGGCAGAAGCGCGAGGCCCGGCAGGCAGCGCCGGTGTACGTCACCGAGCCCGTGACGCGCGGCGACCTGCAGCTCAGCGTCAGCGCCAACGGCACGCTGCAGCCCACGCGCACCGTCAACATCGGCAGCGAGCTCTCCGGCACCGTGGCGCGCGTGCTGGTGGACGTGAACGACCAGGTGAAGAAGGGCCAGGTGCTGGTGGAACTGGACCGGGTGCGGCTGCAGGGCCAGCTCGAACGCTCGCGCGCCACGCTGGCCTCCAACCGCGCCAAGGTGTCGCAGGTGGAGGCCACGCTCAAGGAGTCGCAGGCGCAGCTCACCCGCTACGAGGAGGTCGCGCGCCTGTCCGGCGGCAAGGTGCCGTCGGCGGCCGAGCTGGACACCGCGCGCGCCACCGTCTCGCGCGCGCAGGCCGACCTCAACGCCGCGCGCGCGGCGGTGACGGACGCGCAGGCGCAGGTGCTCATCGACGAGACCAACCTGGGCAAGACCGCCATCCGCGCGCCCATCGACGGCGTGATCCTCACCCGCACCGTGGACCCGGGCAACGCGGTGGCCGCCTCGCTGCAGGCGGTGACGCTGTTCACGCTGGCCGAGGACCTGAGCCACATGCGGTTGCAGGTCAACGTGGACGAGGCCGACGTGGGCTCGCTGCGCGTGGGGCAGGAGGCGGACTTCAGCGTCAGCGCCTGGCCGCAGCGCCGCTACCCGGCCACCGTCACGCGCGTGGCCTATGGCTCCACCACCACCGACAACGTCGTCACCTACCCGACGCTGCTGGACGTGGCCAACGAGGACCTGTCGCTGCGCCCGGGCATGACCGCCAGCGCCACCATCCGCGGCGAGCCGCGCCGCGGCGTGCTGCTGGTGCCCAACCAGGCGCTGCGCTTCACGCCCGCGCTGCCCAGCGCGCCGCAGGACGGCGCCGGCGCTGGCGGCGGGGGCGGCGTGGCCTCGGTGCTGATGCCGCGCATGCCGCGCAGCGGGCGCAAGCAAGCCGGCGACGCTGCCGGCGGCGGCACCAAGACGCTGTGGCTGCTGCAGCAAGGCCGCCCGGTGTCCGTGAACGTGAGCACCGGCGCCAGCGACGGCCGCCGCACCGAGGTGCGCAGCGAGCAGCTGCAGCCCGGCATGCAGGTGATCGTGGACCAGCGCAGCCAGCCGCGATGAGCCCGTCCGCTCCTTCCACGGCTTCCGCCGCGCCCGGCGGCCTCGCCTCCACGGCGCAGCGCATGCCGCTGATCCGCCTGCGCGGCATCACCAAGCGCTACGGCCAAGGGCAGGCCGCCTTCCTTGCGCTCAAGGGCGTGGACCTGGACATCGAGGAGGGCGACTTCGTGGCCGTCATGGGCCCCAGCGGCTCAGGAAAAAGCACGGCGATGAACCTGCTGGGCTGCCTGGACGTGCCCACCAGCGGCCAGTATTTCTTTCGCGGCGTACCAGTGCACGAGCTCAACCGCGACCAGCGCGCCCGCCTGCGCCGCGAACAGCTCGGCTTCGTCTTCCAGGGGTTCAACCTGCTGGCCCGCACTTCGGCGCAGGAGAACGTGGAGCTGCCGCTGCTGTACCGGGGCACCCCGGCCAAGGAGCGGCGCCGGCTGGCGCTGGAGTCGCTGGACACCGTGGGGCTGGCGCAGTGGGCGCACCACACGCCGGCGGAGCTGTCGGGCGGCCAGCAGCAGCGCGTGGCCATCGCGCGCGCGCTGGTGACCAACCCGAAGGTGCTGCTGGCCGACGAGCCCACCGGCAACCTCGACACCCAGCGCAGCCGCGAGATCATGGAGCTGCTGTGGCGGCTCAACAGCGAGCGCGGCATCACGGTGCTGATGGTCACGCACGAGAGCGACATGGCGGCCTACGCCAAGCGCATCGTGCGCTTCGTGGACGGCCTGGTGGACAGCGACGAGCGCAACGCCCATCCGGCCGGCGCCGCC
>JAEYPG010000623.1 GCA_023410975.1 Pseudomonadota bacterium | reverse complement strand
GTGTACGCCACGGCGCTGCCACCGCCGCTGCTGCGCCGCTACCGGCTGGAGCGGGGCTTGCTGTGGGGCACGGGCGAGCTGCGCTGGCGGCCCGGCGCCGGGCAGTACGAGGCCTCGCTCACCGGCGAGGTGGCGGGCATCAACGTGCTGGACTGGCGCAGCACCGGGGCGCTGGACGGCGCGGGCATCGCGCCCGAGCGCTACCTGGTGCGCCGGCGCGGTCGCGAGGCGCAGGCGGCGAACTTCCAGCGTGAGGCCGGCAAGATCACCTATTCCGGCCCGACCACCGAGTTCCCGCTGCCCGCGGGCGCGCAGGACCGGCTGAGCGTGCTGCTGCAGATCCCGGCCATCGTCGCGGCCGATCCGCAGCGCTTCGGCACGGGGGCGCGCATCCAGCTCTTCGTCACCGGCTCGCGCGGCGATGCCGACGCGTGGACCTTCATCGTCGAAGGCGAGCAGGTCGTGGCCGGCCCGGCGGGCGAGGTGAGGGCGCTCAAGCTCTCGCGCCAGCCACGCAAGAAATACGACACCCGGGTGGAAGTCTGGCTCGATCCGGCCCGCTACCACCTGCCGGTGCGGGCCCGGCTGTCGGCGGCCGGCGGGGGCGAAGCGTTGGAGATGGTGCTGGAGTCCGAGGAGCGAGAGCCCTGAGCGAGAGACAAACGTGCATCGACGGGCTTGAAACTTGCCGGATATGTCCCAACTGCCGCCTCAGGAGGATTGAAGATGCTCATGCTCTACAACTCGGACAGCTTCGCGGTGCTGCAGTTCGACCTGCCGGCCGCGCAAGACAGTGCTCCGGCGGCACGCCGCGGCGGCTACGAGATCGTCGACAAGTTCGCCCGCAAGGAGATCTTCCTGGAGGGTGCGCTGGCCCAGCGTTTTCGCGAGGGCGTGGACCACCTGGTGGAAACCGAACCCACCGAGGAAGCGCTCGACGAGTTCATCGCCGGCTACACGCAGCTGGCGCAGCAGCCGGTGTCGCTGCATTGAGATTGCGGGCCATCCCTTTTCCCGCCACGTCCTCCGGGCCCGCCGCGTGCGGGCCCGGTTCTTTTTCATGGGCCGCCGCGCGGCGCGCGGCTTTGGCCTTCAAGTCCTCAGGGCTTGCTGGGGTGCAGGGGCTGCGACAAGATCGCGCGCACCTTGGACCACAACAGCACGAGGATTGCCGGTGAGAAGTCGAACCGATGCGCGCCTACTGCCCTCGCCGGGGCTGACCGAGGCCCCGGTGCTCGATCTGATGTGCTCGCAATTCGTGCTGGCCTTGACGATGAAGCAGGCCGGGCGCTTCAACTTGCGGCGCGACTGGAGCAGCCTGTTGTCGCTCGTGGGCCGGCACCTGGTGTGGCCGGTACCAGTGTTGGGGCGCCTGCGCCAGTTCCTGGAGCGGCGCTGCCGCGACAACGAGCTCTGGCGCGGGCACGAGGCACTGGCCGACGTGGCGTTCCTGCAGCGCCATGGCTGCTGGCGCGGCCCGTACGAAGAAGGCACGCTCTTCTTCTACATCGACGAGTACATCAAGGACGCCCCGAAGGACCTGCTGGCCGTGATCGGCGCCACCGCCGAGTGGCTGGAGCGCAGCCTCAAGAAGCAGCAGACGCGGGTGCAGCAGAACATCGACGCCCTGGCCGGGCTGCTGCAGCTCAACCCCGCCGAGCGCGCGCTGCTGCTGTACGGCACGCTGGCGCGCTACCAGCGCGACCTGCGCGGGCTGCTGGTGGAGTTCAAGGTTTCCAGCGCCCAGGAGGCGCACGCGGCCATCGCGGCGGTGGCCGGCGTCAACGAGCAGGAGGTGGCCGAAGCGCTGCGCGCGGGCTCGCGCCTGGAGCGCATCGGCATGGTCGAGAACCTCATCTCCGAGCACAACATCACCGACCTGGCCGACCTCATGAAGGTCAGCGAGCAGCTGCCGCCGGTGCTCATGCGCGAGTACCGCGAGCCCAGCGAGCTCATGGCCGTGTTCACGCGCCCGGCGCGGCGCACCGAGCTCACCGCCGCGGACTTCGCCTTCGTGGGCGACGACGTGGCCATGCTCACCGCGCTGCTGAAGAACGCGGTGGCGCAGCGCGAGCCCGGCGTGAACGTGCTGATGTACGGGCCGCCCGGCACCGGCAAGACCGAGCTGGCCAAGGTGGTGGCGCAGGCCGCGGGGCTGGAGCTCTACGAGGTCGAGTACGCCGACCGCGACGGCAACTCGCTCTCGGGCCGCGACCGCTACCGCTCGCTGCAGATCAGCCAGGTCTTCCTCAAGGGCAGCGGCCACGTGGCGCTGCTCTTCGACGAGGTGGAGGACGTCTTCCCTCCCATCTCCACCGACACCGCCCAGCTCATGGCGCGGCTGGACAGCGGCGACGCGCCGCTGTCGGGCAGCGTCAGCGGCAAGGCCTGGGTCAACCAGATCCTGGAGACCAACCCGGTGCCGGTGCTGTGGGTGACGAACCGCATCGAGCAGATCGACCCGGCCTTCCGCCGCCGCTTCCAGTACCACCTGGAGCTGAAGTCGCCGCCGCCCGGGGCGCGCGAGGGGCTGGTGGCGCGCGCGCTGGAAGGGGCCAGCGTCAGCCCCGGCTTCGTGGCGCGGCTGGCCGAGCGGCGCAGCCTGACGCCGGCACAGATCCGCACCGCGGTGCGCATCGCGCGGCTGGCCCCCAGCGAGGCGGCGGAGTTGCTGGCGCGCGCCGAGCAGGTGGTGGCCGGGCCGACCAACAGCGTCAGCGGCAAGGCCTGGGTCAACCAGATCCTGGAGACCAACCCCGTGCCCACGCTGTGGGTCACCAACCGCATCGAGCAGATCGACCC
>JAEYPG010000598.1 GCA_023410975.1 Pseudomonadota bacterium | reverse complement strand
CCCAGCCTCGCGTCGAAACGGTCGGAGTTGACGAAGCCGTACGCGAAGTCTTCCATCATGTGGCAGCTCACGCAGGAATTCACTTTGTCGGCAGCCGTGCGCCGAGTGAAGCGCGGCGCGTACTTGGTTGTGTAGGACACGAGGTGGTAGCCGTTCTGCACGGCACGCACGAACTGGCCGTCCTTTCCGAAATAGTCGACGTCATAGCGCGCGCGAAACGCTTCCCAACCGGGCTCGGGGGCGGTTTCCGAGCGAAAGACGGGAACGCCCGAGCCGCAGTGCGCCCAGACGACGAACGCGGCCAGCAAGACGATGACCCCCAGCGCCCGCGGTCGGGACGCGAGCCCGGAGCCGATGCGCTTGCGCCGAAGCCGGCCCGCAGTGCCAAGCGGCGGCGTTGGCGTCGAACCTCGGCTGTCCCTCACCGGCCCATTCCCTTGGGGCCCATGACCGCATTGACCATCTTGCGGTGAACCGCGTAATCCTTGTCTTCGGCCTTGTTGATGCCGCTCGTCTTGGCGGCCTTCAGCACTTGCTTGCCTGCGGCGTTCTGGCCAAGTTCGGTGAGTAGCGACTGGATCGAGTTGCGCAGCTTTGCCGGCATCGTGCGCTTGACGGCCCACGGCAGGAACAGCAGCGGGTCAGTCATTGCCAGCACTCTGAGCTCGCCGGCGTCAATGGCATTCTTGACCACCGGCAAGTCCACGAGGATGTCGCCGCCGCCAGCGGCATCGGCTTGCCGGTGGTAGAGCGCCAGCAGCGCATTCGGCGGGTTGACGGCGAACTCGCTCTTGAAGTCCTCGTCCTTCAGGCCGGCGCTCATCAGCAGGAAACGCGGCGCGATGTAGCTCAGCATCGCGTCCCTGCCGCCGCCAAAAATGACGGTACGTCCCTTGAGCTGGGCCAGTTCGGTGATTCCGCTGTCCCTGCGAACGAAGATCGCACCCGCGACTGCGCTGCGGCCAAATTCCTGGCTATGGGCGATGACCCTGTAGTGCTGCGCCGAGCGGATGAATTGGTATTGATTGAAATGAACGATGTCGTACTTTTGTTCTTCGACACCTCTCCAGAACGTGTCGAAATCCTTGGTCGTGGCGACCGTGACCTTGACATTGCCCAACCGCTGGCTCAAATAATCCGCCATCGGCATATACATTGTCGCGGTGTCAGTTGCGTTGTAGCGCGGAAAAATGCCGAGCACAAGGTTTCCGTCCGCAGCGTGCGCGGTGGGGCCGAACGCCGCCACAAGCAGCAGCCCAAACAGTCCAACATATTTCTTCATGGAGCAAAACCGCCCGCTCTGGTATCCGACGCCCACCTGCAAGTCCTTCCAGGTTATTGTGTTTGGATATCGGTGGCATCGGGGGCCTTGATGCCACCCGCAAGCCGCGAAACAGCATCATCGGCACCACCAGCGCTGATTTCCTGCAAATATCGACCATAGGACATCTCGTCCATCGGTTTGGCAAGAAAATAACCTTGGGCATAGTCGCAGTCTTGGCTGCTGAGAAACTGCAGCTGGGCGCTCGTTTCAACTCCTTCCGCGACAACCTCAAGGTCGAGCCCTTCAGCCATTGCAAGGATGGCCTTGACTACCGACGCATCGTCCAGATTATCCGGCAAGCCTGCAACAAAACTACGGTCAATTTTGAGCAGATCAAAACGAAAATGTTTGAGATAGCTCAACGACGAGTAGCCGGTTCCAAAATCATCAAGAGCCAATCTCACGCCAAGCGCACGCAGTTTCGTAAACTCCTCGGCGATCTGCTTGTGGTCCTCCAAAAGCATGCGCTCGGTCAGTTCAAGCTCCAACGCATGCGGCGGAATGCCGTATGCGGCCATCAGCCGGCCAAGCCTTTCGGAAATATTTTTCTTGAACTGGACGCTGGAGATGTTGATGGCCAGCGAGCCCGGCTCGATGCCTGCGCGCCTCCATGCCGACCAGCAGCGGCAGGCCTGCTCAAGCACCCAATCGCCGATTTGGATGATCTGGCCGCTGCCCTCGGCCACCGGAATGAAGTCCGCCGGGCTGATGAACCCGCGCTCTGGATGGCGCCAGCGCAGCAGCACTTCGGCCCCTTTGAGCCGTCCACAGCGGGCATGGTGGATGGGCTGGAAGAACAGCGCGAGCTGACCCTGCTCCACGGCGACGTCCAGGCCCTGCTCCAGCAGCACGCGCTCGCGCAGGCGCGTATTCATGTCTTCAGTGAAGAACATGGCCGATCCGCTGTCGACAGCCTTGGCTTGGTACATGGCGTTGTCGGCATTGGCCATCAATGCTTCAACGCTTTCACCGTTGTCGGGGTAGATCGCGACGCCGATGCTGCACTTGGCAACGACCTTTCTCCCGCACAACAACTGCGGCTCGGACACCGCCTTCGTGATGCGCGTGGCAATGCGCTCGATCTCGGCCTCGTTGGAGAAGGTGGGCACCACGACCAGGAACTCGTCTCCGCCAAGCCGGGCCACGGTGTCGCAGGCCCTCATGCAGTCCTTCAGGCGGGCCCCGATATCCACGAGCAGACGATCGCCGGCCGGATGGCCCAGCGAATCATTGACGTCTTTGAAATTGTCCAGATCGATGAACATGAGCGCGAAGCGCTCGCCCTGACGCTTGGCGCGCTGGACTTCAAGGCCGATGCGCTCGAAAGCCATCATCCGGTTGGGAAGCCCGGTGAGCGAGTCGAAGTTCGCCTGCCGCTGGAGCCGCTCCTGCTTGTGCTTCACTTCCGAAGCCATCGCGTTGAAGGCGCGGGCCAACATGCCGAACTCATCCGTTGAGTGCACATCCACCACCGCGTACTCGCCCCGGCCGACGACCCGCGACGCCGTGATCAGCTTCTGGATGGGCTGCAGCACGTTGAAGCGGAACACCGTGTAGATTGCCGCGCCGAGGAAAAGGACGACGGCGGCCAGCAGCATCAGCTGCGTCACGAACTGGCGGCGGATCTCCTTGTGCAGCGATCCGCGGCTGAGCCCGACCAGGAAGCGGCCCAGCTCGATGTCGTTGTGGACGATCGGAAAGTCAAGACTGAGCAGGTCGGCCTCCCCGCCCAGACGCCGTAGCGTCTCCACCAGGTTGTCCGGCCCGGCAGCCTGTGCCTGGTGGCGCGTCGCGGCGTCGGCGCCGCGGATGTAGGTGCTGATCGGGATTCCCTTTGGCGTCACGACGACCCCGTAGACCACGTCCGGCTGAGCGGAAACTTCACGCGTGTAGTCGTTGAGCTGGAGATAGTCGAACGCAAGGATCGCTTGCGGGCTGATCAGCGAGATGAGGCGGCCGAGCGCATGACCGCGCTCGCGAAGTTGCTGCTCCTGACGCTGGGTCGATGTATGAACAAAGTACCAAGTGTTGGCCGCCATCGTGACGGTCAGGATGAGCAGCACAGTGAGGATGAACTTTGCGCGCAGCCCGAAGCGCATTGCCCCCCCCTCGGGGTCGGCGGCGTTAACACTGGCAGACTGCGGCCGTTCCACGTACTCATCCTTGCTTCTGTTTACGTCAGGATACCGTAGGCCAGAATAGGCATTCGTGGGGATTGTTTAGCCTGTGCCAAGTAATTCTCAGTAGAGAGTGACGCGTTACCCAGGAGGGGTCTGCCTGCTGAGACAGGCAAGTGCACAAGCATGAAACTGGACAGCTATGACACGGTATTTTGAAGTTTTGCGTCCACTCCAACAGACGACTTTCACTGAGGCACCTGGTAAACAAACCAAGGTTTATCCCGGGTTCGCTCGGGAATGATCCGCAAACATTTTCAGCCCGGCCGGGGCATGCCCAGGTGCTGTGTTGTGTGACCCTTCGCACATGCGGCGGTAGGCCTGCTTCGGCGGCTCCCGGGGCAACCGGTCTTCCCTTCTTTATCCTTCCCGCAGCCGTCCCATTTAATGTCTGCCAGTGTGCGGTCAATTCTTCGCAAGATCCTTCGCGAGGAGGCCTGACAGCCCGGCCGGCGATGCCCTGCCCCGGCCCCGGGTGCTCGGGCAACCAGACCTCTTGCTGATGCACGCCACGACAGCCACCAGCTACAGCGGCTCCTTTATTCCCCTCACCGTCCCGCACCACTTCTGCACGAGGCCTGCGGCTTCTTGCAAGACGCAGTGGCATGGGTACTGCTGGTTGGGGAACCGTGAGCGTCGGCCAGTGACCCAGGATGCAGGCATATGGGGCAAGCAGGGCGAGCGCATCGATCCCCGGGCACTGAATGTGATTCCGGCCGGTACTTCTTCGGCAACTTCCTGCACCAAAAACCTACCGGCGGCAGCCCAACTCGGCAAATCTGCGTTGCACCAAGATATTGCTGTCAAGGGACAGCAAATGCAGCAGGCTTTCGCACTCCGCCTTCCTCGCGGCAGCCACGCGCCAGCGTGGCGGCTCGGACCTTCTGGCTTCTCTGGAAGGCAATTGCGAATAAGCCAGTTCAATGCGGGTGGCATCAAATTCCGGATTGCATGTGCCCGGAACGGGGGCACAGTTCGGCAACCCGAACCAGGGTGCCGTACCGGTTCTCGGGGCCGCTGAAAACGACATGCTTAACACGCCACCCTGTCGCTGCCAGCCGGCACCTGCCAAATCTCGGGGAGCCTTCGACACCATCACTCCGATATGGCGTTTGCCTTGGCTGCCCGAGCCCAATGGCACCGGGGCGTCAACCCTCCATGCGCGACCGGGTTCCATACTCATCAGAGATTCGTCGCTGGCCGGCCATAGCAATTCGAGACTGCTCCGCTGCTGTCCAATGGCAAACACGTAGAGGAAACCGGGCTCGCGGGACTGCACCGTAAACTGCAGCCTTTGCTTCTTGAGTATCAATTTTTCGGATGCCGGCGCCAAAATCATCCGGATGCTCGGATCACGCTTGTCCAGCAGGTTCTCAAGCGCCCTTTCCGGCGTTGCCGGGTTGGCAAAGAGCCGTGGCGGCGGCGCAGGGGCTGGCGCCTCGGGTATTTGAGGTCTGGGCAAAGGCAATTCAGGCGTATCTGGCTTGGCTGCAACAGGTGTGCCGGGGTCATCAGCGCCCGGCAGCGAAGAAGGAATCGCAGGACGGGTGGAAAATTCCGGGCTTTTTCCTGCGGCTCGTACCGCGGGCATGGACCACGGTTCCCACGACACCAGGCCGGCCAAGCCACTGAGCAGCATCGCGATGCCGCCAGCCCATGGCAGAGACCGTGGCAATCCTGCCGATAATCTGAGGCGCTGCCCTTCGTTCCTAGCTATTCGATGGGTGTGCCTGTCCTGACGTTTTTCCTCGGATTTACTCCGATTCCAGGCTTTTTCCTGCAAATCCAGCTTGCGCAGCAACTCAAGAGCAGCCGCAACGTTTCTTGGCCGGTGTTCAGGCCAGACAGCAAGGCAGTGATCGATGAATTTTAGAAACGCCACCGAATAGCGTCCGCGACCCAGCATGAGCGCGGAAACCATCACGTCCTTCCTGACACGGACCACCGACTCCACGGGCATTTTTCCGGAGATGGCGAAATACAACATCGCGCCCATGGCATACAGGTCCGTCCAGGGACCCTGCTTCAAGGAACCGGAATCGCTGTACTGTTCAAACGGCGCATATCCAGGCTTGAGAATTACCGTGAGGGCCTGCGTCGCGTCGCCGATATCCTGCTTGGCGGAACCGAAATCGATCAGCAGTGGCAGGTCGCCAGGCAGCATCAGGATGTTGTCGGGCGCAATGTCCCGGTGCAGCCACCCCTGCCGGTGCACGACATCCAGTCCCCTGAGCACGCGCTCCATCAGCTCGCGCAGCCAGTCTTCCGGCGGCGGCGCAGCCATGCTTTTCAGGCGCTGCTTCAGTGTCTGGCCTTCGTAGAAAGGCATCACCATGTACGCCGTTCCAAGCTCCTCCCAGAAGCGGTACACCTCCACTACCGCCGGGTGCTTGAACTTGGCAAGGCTGCGGGCCTCCCTGATGAAACTGCGCAGGCCAAGATCGAAAGTCTCTCGGTGCCGTTCCGACAACGGCTCGATGGAGTGATCGGCCAGTCGTTGCGCCAGCGACTGGGGCATGAACTCCTTGACCGCGACCAAGCGCTCCAGCCGGGTATCGAATGCCAGGTACACGATGCCGAAGCCGCCCTTGCCCAGCACCCGCTCGATCCTGAATTCCGCCACCAAGTAACCCGGGGGCAATACGCCCAGGGGCCTGTTCTGGCCCTGGGCGCTGGGTTCGCTGTTCGTGTCAGCGGGAGACATCTGTGTCCAGGTTCGGGGCTTGATGCCAAAGGTCGGTTGTTGGCCGTCAATAGTCACTGCTTTTGTGTCCGGGGTCCGCTGCTTGCCCGGCACGACGTGATCCTGATGGCCGCTGGAGTGATGATAACCATGCACATGCAGCGTTTCCCGCCAGGGGTTGCTTAAAAGCCAAGAGTGAAAATTGCGTCTCTCTATGAGGTTGCCGGCTTTTCTGCGCCTAGGCATTTAAAATGCATGCTAACGCAATTGCAATAACCGTTACCTGTACCAACATACTTGCACATACTTTGGCATGTTTGCTGCCACGGCTTGAATATTGCGGCAAGCCAAGATCGGCATTAGGTGCATAGGTCAAATTTGTGCTGCGGGGGCTAAATCAGAGAATACGTGGCTTTGCTTCGTGCCCTGCGCCAGCAACAAGGTTTACAGGATCACGATTCCACGCACAGGAAACGGCGGCCCTTGAGCAGTCCGACGCGCCGGAGATGTCATTGCTGCGGTGCCTCCGGTCAGCCCCGGGACACCCCGTGTCACCGTTGACTTTTTCCAAGAACCGCATCGCGCAGGAGCAGCGCACGGCTGTATTGCAGGAACTCGACCAGCTTGTGTTCGATGAGGCGAACCGTGATCGGAAGCTGCGGTGCCTGGTAGTCGTGCACGGCCGCCACGAACCGGGCCTGCCCTGCCCGGGATGCGGCATCCAAAAGCATGGACGGCCCAAACTCCGGGCAGGCGGTTCCGCAGCATGCGGAGGATGGCATCGCGGTTCAAGACGGAGGTCACGGCGGCCGGGATTCCACGGTGTGTTGACAGCGAAATTCGCTGCCTCGTCAGTGCCTTCTGCTGCGCCGCAGCGGCGTGAAACGCATCGGATAAGACCCAAGCCCTCAAGACTCTGGCACGTACCGGATTTCCATTGGCAGTGCTCACAACGATATCCGCGTCGTTGTGAACCAGTTGGAGCCCAAGCGCCTGGGCCAGGCGCATCTCGAAACGCTGAAGCGAACGCCGTTCCAAGTTCCTCTGGCGGCTGCCAAGCTCTTCATGAAGCTGTTCGCCGCCTTCACGCAAGCGTGTCGAAGCGAGGCGTCACGGCCAATAGGTAGACATGAATCCAGGGCGCCTTGCGTCACTTATACAGCAAATAATCCCGCATAATCTTTAATAATAAATTTTTACGCGAAATGATTCATACAACAGCCGCTTGTGGTTGAACTGAAACACGACAAGCAGTTGCCGGCATCGCTGGAAGCTGTTCTACGGTACCGACTCCCACCCATCGACAGTGATTTCTCCACGGTGGCGGTATTGCAGGGCTTTGGTCACGCAGACCGCAATGGCAAGCTGAATGGGATGACCATGGTTGCTGCCATACCGTGATACGGCCGTGTCAGTTCAAAGGAAAGATGTACAGAACGGTGCGCAGCGCAATCTGGTGCGCGTGGCTCATCGCAGAAGCCGAGGGCGTCACTGGGCAGTGACACCCAAGTATCGATCAAGCGTGCAGACACCGGACCGACCGCAAACAATGGCGCTGAAAAGACTGCGGCCGCAAACGGAGCCGCGAGCTTGGCTCCGGAAGCGCTATGGATAACGCGGTGCGCATGGCGCGCACATCGATCAGCGCGGATGGACCCTCAACGGCTCTGGCAGGGGAGGAAGGACTCGAACCCTCGCATGTCGGAATCAAAATCCGATGCCTTAACCAACTTGGCGACTCCCCTACACGGGCCTCGGCTCACGCCGGGGCCTTGCAAGCAGAATGTGATTCTATCAAATTTAGCAGATGTTTTTGCAGTGCGATGAACAACGAGCGAAGCAGGTTGAGTAGGGGCCTGTAGCGCAACATCGCTGCCTGTTGGCAGATACAGGGAAACTCGACGCCATGGTTCGGGCAGCGCATCCCTGGCGGTCCGATCCGCTATCTGGAGGAGCGCACCTTGGAAGACACCTACGATCTCATCGTGATTGGCGCCGGCTCCGGCGGCGTCGCGGCCTCCCGGCGCGCTGCAGCCCATGGCGCCCGCGTCCTCATCGCCGAGGCCGACCGCGTGGGTGGCACCTGCGTGATCCGCGGCTGCGTGCCCAAGAAGCTGATGATGTACGCCGCGGGCTGCTCGCAACTGCTCAGCGAGGCCGCCGGCTTCGGCTGGAGCGGACTGGACGGCCACTTCGAGATGGCTCGCTGGGCGGATGCCAAGGCCCGCGAGATCGGCCGGCTGGAAGGCATCTATCGCGGGATGCTCGCCGACTCGGGCGTTGAGTTGGTGGAAGGCCGTGCGCGGCTGGCAAGTCCTGGCGTTATCGAGTTGTGTGGACGTACGCTGCGCTCAGATCACATCCTCATCGCCACCGGCAGCTCACCCACACAGGACGCCTTGCCCGGCCTGGCCGCGGCCATGACGTCGAACGAGATCCTCGACCTGCGCGACGTGCCGGATTCGCTGTTGGTGATCGGCGGCGGCTACATCGCCGTGGAGTTCGCCAGCATACTTGCCGGGCTGGGATGCCGGGTCACGCTTGCCTTCCGCGACACCCACCCGTTGCGAGGCTTTGACCGCGACATACGCATGCGCTTGGCCGATGCGCTTGCCGGACGGGGCATCACGCTGGCGGGCGGGGTGGATCTGCGCGCGCTGGTGCAAAGCGAAAAAGGCTTCGAGCTGCAGCGAGCCGATGGCTCCATGCTCCGCGCCAGCGCTGCGCTCAATGCCACAGGCCGGCGGCCAAATACAGCGGGGCTGGGGTTGGCGGAAACCGGCGTGCGGCTCGATGCGCGCGGGGCCATCGCCGTGGACCTCGACAGCCGCACCACCATCGGTGGCATCTGGGCCATCGGTGACGTGACCAACCGCGTCAACCTCACACCGGTGGCTATTGCCGAAGGCCGCGCTTTTGCCGACAGCGTATTCGGCCGCCGCGTCACGCGCGTGGACCACCGCACCGTTGCAAGCGCCGTGTTCACCGACCCGCCGATTGCCACCGTAGGCCTGACTGAAGCCGATGCGGCCAAGGAAGGACCGGTGGACGTGTACGAATCGGACTTCCGGCCCATGAAGAGCGCCTTCGCGGGCGGCACGGCCCGCACCTACATGAAGCTGGTCGTCGACGGCCTCAGCGACCAGGTGCTGGGCATTCACATGATCGGCACCGATGCCCCGGAGATCGTTCAAAGCCTCGCGGTGGCGTTGACCTGCGGCGCCACCAAACGCGACTTCGACCGCACGCTGGCCGTACATCCCACGGCAGCCGAGGAATTCGTGCTGATGCGCGAACCCGTGCGCCGCCACGGTACACCGCCGCATGGTCCCGTCGGCGCGGCGCCGACCTGAACGGCGAATGCGCCCTCCAACCCAGGCTCCATAACAGAAAAAGCGGCTTGCAGGCCGCTTCATTTTTTCTAAGTTGTTGATTTTAAAAGAGTCTCAAGTTGAGACGCCTTCATTCCGCCTTGGCCGCCATTTCGTTGAGCAGGGCCTCGATACGTCTGCAAGCCTCGTCCATGTCTACGTCGGCGTGGAACTCCAGGCGCACCACCGAGCCGCTGGCTCGGTAGTCGGCGAACTTGAACCGGCCGGCCTTCACAGTTCCGGTCCGTGGCGTGGGACGCGCGGCGCGCGCTGTGGCTCGCACGCGGCCAGGAGCCTGTGCTTGGTTGATCTTGCCCGCAGCCACCAACCGTACCGTCTCCACCACACGCTCGGCGTTGGTCGGCGTGCACAGTCTGGCCAGCTCTTCCGCGCAGGCAGCGCCCAGGGCGGCGGGGTGGCGTTCCAGCTCGGCCCGCGCCTCGGCCGGCAGACGCGAGAATGCGAAGAGCCGGCTGATGCTGGCCTTGTGCACGCCCGCCAGCCTGGCCATCTCAGCCAAACTGGCCCCGGTCGCCTGCTGTTCACGCTCGAAGCCCTTGAACTTCTCGTAGTCCGGCAAATCGTGCGCGATCAGGTTGGCGTAGAACGCTGCCCGCTCGGCCAGCTGCTCCTCCACATCCAGCACCGAGACGCGAATGTCGGGTTTGCCCAGCTCGCGGTACGCCGCAAGACGGTTCTCGCCGCTGACCACTTCGAATCGCCCATCGCCCTTGCGCCGAACCGTGATCGGGTGCACCAGCGGATTCGCACGCAGGTTTTCGCGCAGCTCTTCGAACTGCTCCTGCGTGAGCTTGCGCCGCCGTCCCGGTACGCTGTCGATCAGCTCCAGCGGCAGTTCCTGAGGCTGTTGCCGGGCGAGCTCGGCTTCGAGCTCTTGCACCCGGGCCTGCGCGTCGTTCGTGGTTTCGGCACCCTCGGCCACCGCTGCGAAGCTTTCCGGTGAAGCTGCAGCGCGCTGCAGCAGTTCCTCGTCGCTGAGCCGTTCGCCCGCCGGACGCTGCAGCGGGTTGAGCTTCACCGTCACTGGCCCTGGCACCTTCCGAGGGCGCAAGGCGGCAATCATGTCGGCATCGGAAAGGTGTTTAGGCGGCATGCTGGGTCTCCTGCGAGCGGGTACTGCTGCCCTTCGCGGCGAACAGGCCCAAGCGGGCCGAGATGAGCTTGGCGACGGCACGCACGTCGTCGGCCGCGGCGGAAGTGGGACGCGCCAGCAGCAGCGGGGCCTTGGGCTCGCTGTCCAGGGCACGCGGGAAGTCCTCGCTGCGACGCACGGTCTGCGCCAGCAGCGCGTCGCCGTACTGAGCAGCGATTGCCGCCACGTGCATGCTGGAACGTACCCGCTGCGGGTCGTGCTCGTTGCCCAGGATCATGAGCTCAGGGCAACGGCCATAGTGCTCGACCATCTCGTTCAGCACGATGGCCAGGTACGACAGTGCCTTGGTGCTGTAGTGCTCGAAATTCACGGGAGACACCACGGCATCGCTGGCCAGCAGCGCAGCGCGCGTGAGCCGGTTCTTTGAGGGCGGACAGTCGAAGAGGATGACGTCGTAGATGGAAAGGTCGCAGCCGGTGGCCTTGCCAGAGCGTCCTTCGGCAATCCACTTCGTGAGCGCCAAGTCCGACTGCGCACCCGATAGCGTCTCCACGAGCAACCGGTAGTCGACGATGTCAAGCATCAGGTCCGCGGGTATCAGGTGAGGGCCCATCTCGCCCCACGGTTTTTTGATGACCCGCGCCAGGGGCTGCCGCTCATCCGCGCCCGGCAGCAGGTGGCCCAGGTGGTACTGGATCACGTCGCCCTCCGGTCGCCCCTGGGCGCGCGCCTCCTCCAGCGTGAGTTCGCTGTCGTAGCCGAAGCCCAGCGTGAGACTGCCCTGGAAGTCCAGGTCCACCACCAGCACGCGCAGGCCTTGAAGCGCAAAAGCGACCGCCAAGTTGCCGGCCAGCGTTGTCTTGCCGATGCCCCCCTTCGGATTCCACACCGCAGCCACGGCACGCCGCGCCGGCACAGGGCCGTGGTGGGTGGCTCGCCAGCGCGCGATCGCGAACAAGTCTGCGGGGCGAAACACACGGGTCGATGAAGCCCCAGTCTGCTTTCGCTCGACTTTCAAGCCGGCGTCGTCGGCGCTCCTGCGCAGCGTGTCAATGGTCAGGCCCAGCGCAGCCGCCGCTGCTTGGCCCCGGAATGCAATCGACAAGGTGTCCTCCTGAGGAATTGGCTGGCGGACTGTACCCAGCAAAAGCATAGCTGCAAGGTTTTTCATGAAAAACACGAAAAAATGCTTGCATCCAGCTTAGCAACTCGCGACAGCTATGGCTAAAACAGCCGCTGCAACCGTGGCAAGTCAAAGTGAGGCGATTTGTGCAGCGCCGGCTCTCGGCAACGCACTGCCCTGAAAACGCCAGCCATCCATCCTCGACGACCTGGGCCGCGAGCCATTGGCCATGGCTGCACGCACGCGGCGGCGGGCTCACGTGCGGATCGGCCTGGCAGTTGCGCGAGCAAGGAAAAGCGTGGGTATTTGTGCGCAGCACAGCCGGGTACCGGGGACAAGCGCCGGGACAAGCTCAACGGTGTTCTCGCTTTGCACAGCGGCGGACTCCGTGCTCACCACTTCCCCCAAGTGTTCATGCGAGGGTGTGAGGCAAGGCCAACCCGCACCTTGGCAGGGGCCGAAACAAGCAGCAGCCATCAAGGTGGGGATTTTTGTGCCACCTCGTCCCGTGTCGTCGCTGCGCTGCGCAATGGACTCACTTGGTAGAGCCTCAACAGCGTCATTCCCGCGTCTTCGCTTCCCAGTCATGCCAAGTCCGCACATTGCGCGGTCTGGACCTGCATCCAAAGAGAGGAGATTCTTGCTGCATCGCACAACGTCACGACGGCTGCATTGCGAGCGATAGGGCTTCGCAACCCAACCCTCAAAGCTCACGGCACTCCGTGCTCTTCAGCCCAAGGCGAAAAGTATGGAAATTTGTGCCCTCTCTCGATTCAGCAGCTGCCTGGCGGGGCAAACGGGTTCAACCACTTGCACTTGGCTGGGGACGCCTGGCAACGGCGTTCGCAAGCGTTTCCACCGCAAAGGCCTATTTGCCCATCCAGCACATCGCGCCGCCATGGTGAGGAAATTTGTGCGTCGTTGAAGCCGGCGCGACTTCACACAGCGGCAAGCTGTGTGGGGCACTCACGGTTGCGATCCGGACTGCTGACGCGCGCACCGGGCACGCGTCGCCACCGGACACGCACAAAAATCCCCACCATCGCGGCGAGCCGACTACGGATGCAGTGCCCAGCCGACTGCGTGCCCGGGCTTTGTACAAAGAGGGGAAATTTGTGCGGGGAATGCCCGGCCCACTGCCGCAGTAGGTCCGTACTGGCCTTGTGCACCGGTTCTTCAGTTATCCAAGCACAAAAATCCCCACCATCCGATCGCAGCGATGTACCGGCTCCGACTTGTTCCTGGAGCAGCCTGGAAACGTTGTTTCCTCAACAACCCGGCTGTTGTTGTTTGCACTTGCATGGAGTCCTGAAAAAGGTCTGCGCCAACAAGCAAGCTTTTAAAGGCAAGCAAGCAATTCGGCTTTCACTTTTTTCAACAAAATCAATGAGTTATGAAGAGCAAAGTGAGGTTTTTTGTGCTCAAGGTGGGGGTTTTTGTGCTCAAGGAGTGGTTTTTTGTGAAAGAAAGGTGGGGAATTTTGTGAGGCAAGGTGGGGTTTCTTGTGATGCAAGGTAGGGATTTTTGGGATGTTCCTTCGTATTGGCTCCAGTCTCCCGGCGCCGTTATCCACAGCCCGCTGCGTCCCCAAGCACCACAGCCGCTGCTGCGCTGTGGCAGAAAAAGTAGGGTTCGACGTTGACCGGCCCTACCTTAGTGCCTACGCTGACGCCGTTCTGACGCTCGGAGACCATCTTGCGCAACCATCCCGTTCCCGTGTCGGCCAATCCAGGTGAGCAACTGGCTCTGGCCGTCTTCGAGGAAACGGTGAGCCGGGAAGGTCCCAAGGCGACGCTGGCGCGCTCGAACACCGACATCACGTACCGCAAGTCCAACGTCCTGATCGACGTGGGCGAGCTGAGCCTGGCCGCGCGCAAGGGCCTCAACGTGATGCACTTCCTAGCCTCGCAGGCGCCCGCCGACGTGCAGCGCTTCGACGTCGAGATCGGCCTCTTCAAGTTCCTCATGAACTACGAGAGCCGCAACCACCAGCATCTGGAGAAAGCGCTGCGTGAAGCGCAGAAGTCCAGCATCCGCATCGAGCGGCTGCGGCCCAACGCCACCGCGCCGGACTGGATCTCGGTGCCGCTGGTGGGCGCGGTGGGCGTGGCAGGCGGGCGCGTCTACTTCGACTTCCACCCGGCCATCCGCAAGCTGCACCTGGATCCCAGCAGCTACACGTACCTGTCGCTGCGCACCAGCTGCGTCTTCACCTCGATCTATGCCCACGGCTTGTACGAGCACCTCAAGGCCGTGGCCTACAAGGGCTCGCCCACCGATTGGCTGCCGGTGGAGGAAGTCAAGCGCTGGCTCGGCGTGGCGCAGACCAAGTGGCTGGCCGAGTTCAAAGCCTTCCGCAAGGAAGCGCTGCAGAAAGCCGTGGACCAGCTCTGCGAGCTTTCGGACTTGCACGTCGAGTACGAAACCAAGTCCGTGCCGGGCTCCAAGAAGGTCGGGCATATCCGCTTCGTGTTTCGCACGCAGAGCGGGGTGCTGGCGGTGTCCATGGAGCATGCGCAGGAGCTGCGCAGCCTCTACGACACGCTCGTGCGCGAATTCGGCCTGGGCCACGCGGACATCGAGAAGATCACCAACAGTGGCGTCTCTCCGGAGCGCATCAAGGCCGCGGTGGACTTCGTGCGCCACCGCATGGCCACGCAGCGCAAGAAGATCAGCGCGCCGGGACGCTACCTGATGACTGCCATCCAGGAAGGCTATGCCATCCCCACCGCCGAGGTGGCTCCGGCCGAGGCCGCCGCCGTGAGCGAAGGCGCCGAGGCGGCGCCCGTGCCAGCGAAGACGCGGCGCGCCAATGCCGCGCCGCGTGCGCCTGCGAAGCGCAAGCCCGTGCACGAGCAGCAGGCCGAGGACGCGCTGCAGCGCGAGTACCAGGATCAGGGTGAGCGTGGCTACAGCCTGTACCTGGCGGCCGAGCCGGCGCAGCGCGCCGAGTGGCGCGCTTCCTTCGCGCGAACGTTGGTGTTTCGCGCCCTGAGCGCGCAGCTACAGCGCCAGAAGGGCCCCATCACCGACACCGAGCTGGAACACGCTCCGCGGCTGCGCCATGCCTTTGGCCAGCACGTCGTGAAGGCGGTGCACAAGGCCGGGCGCGGCAGCGCGCGTCGCGAACCGGACCAGAGCGCGTTGTTCACCGGCGAGTAAGGCCGCAACCCGTCCGATGCCCGGCGCGTGGTGGAGGTGCCTTTCAGCGGCTCCCGGCTTGCTGGTACCAAGCCACGCCGTCACGCAGCTCGCGCGTGATCTCGCCGCGCTGCATCAAATAGTTGAGGCAGGCCAGGGCTTCGCCGGTGGCCAGCTGCAGCCGCAGCGCGTCGGATCCATCGACGTGCTTGTTGAACAGCGCAACGAAGGTGTCCGGAACGCGCTGCGGACGAGCCAACACCTCCCGCAGCCGGTTCAGCGCAACGACCTGGCCCTCGCGCAGCTGCTCGATGCGGGCATGCAGGCCGTGAAAGCAGTCGTTGTGCGAAGGCAGCACGAGCACGTCATCCGGGATGCGCGACTGCAGCCGGTCCAGCGATTCCATCCAGTCGGCCATCGGGTTGGCACCGGGCTCGTTCGGGTACACGGACACGTTGGAGGAGATCCGGGGCAGCACCTGGTCGCCGGAGATGAGCAGCCGCAGCTCGGCGCAGTACAGGCAGGCATGCTCGGGCGAGTGGCCGCTGCCCATCACCACTTCCCAGTCGTGCTGGCCGATGCGGATGAGCTGGCCGTCGACGAGGCGCCTGAAGCTGTCAGGCAGGGTGTGAATGTGCCGGCCGAAGTTGCCGAAGCGCACCCGGTAGTGCTCGATGGCCGCCTCGTCCCAGCCCGCCTGCCGGTAGTACTGCAAGGCCTCGGCCGGCGCTTCGCGGCAAGTGTCGGAGACGAGCATGCGGCAGCTCAGGTACTCCAGGCGGGACATCCACATCTCGATGCCGTACTTGCGCGTGAACCAGCCCGCCATGCCGACATGGTCCGGATGCATGTGCGTGACGAAGATGCGCGTGGGCGAGCGCTGCAGTGGCGCCGAGCCCAGGAAGCGGTCCCAGACGGCCATGGTCTGTTCGGTGCGCGTGCCGGTATCCACCAGGGCCCAGCCGCGGCCGTCGTCGATGGCCCAGACGTTGATGTGGTCGAGTCGGTACGGCAGCGGCAGGCGGAGCCACTTCACGCCCGGCGCGACTTCCTGGAAGTTTCCGGGCTCGGGGGTGGGGAACGGATAGGAGAGGGTGGTATGCAGCATGTGGCGGTCTGGCAGAGCGGTTCTGAAGGATGTGTTGAGGCGGCATCCAAGTTCATTGCCGTTGTACACCAAGGGAAGACGGCGATAAGGAACGGCGGCCGCCGCAATTCCGTCCGGGGATCGCGCCAACGGCGGCAGGTGTAAAACAACGCCAGCCGCCCTTTTGCCGGCCCGCCTTGCAATCGCGCGCACCACGCCGGTGTGGTGCGCGCCGGCAATATCCCAAAGCCGGACCCGCCAAGGCCTCGTAAATCGAGATCTGCCCAGCGAAACGTCTGCGGTGCATTTGCCACATCCAGTCGCCCAGCGACGTTGGCAACCCACAACCGGCCTGAAAAGCGTGAACGAATTGGCATAATGGCTGCCGCGGCTTGATGCTGATCAAGCGGTGGTGGCGCTTTCCCTTGGGTCAGCGTCGACGGACAGCAGCCAGCCGCGAAACCGGGATCGGTCCGTTGCGCACACGGAGATCAGGCCCGGCGGCATTTGAAGGCGATAAGGCGCCGTGTTGTAGCGGAGTTCGGCGACATGACCATATTGCAGGAGAGCACCAATTGGGGCGGCCCGCTGCTGGAGCAGCGCCGGATCGACCGCAAAATGCTCCGGACCCTTGCCCAGCTGAGACTGCCGAATGGCTCTCAACTCGCCGTGAGAGCCTACGACGTCGGTCTAGAAGGGATATCCGTCGTTGCTCCCGTGAATTTGCGGCTCAAATCCGGATGCGAGATTGTTTTCAAGGTCCCTATCGATGGCCGTATCGGCGACGGTATTCATGCCAGCGCAAGCGTGGCGCACAGCATACTGAGCCGCCGGCAGGACGGATTCATGATCGGGCTGGATTTCCGCGGCATCCGGGAGGGCGATCTGGCGCTTATCAAGGCCTATGTGAACGCCTGACAGGAGAACCACAGGCGGTTCCGCGGCTTCGCCGGGAGGCCCCCGCTGCCACCGGTCGCCCGTTTTATGCGCCGCGACTTAAGAAATCTCCCGGTTGCACGATAAAGGGTTCCCTCCGGGCCACCGCGGGGCGTGTCCGCAATCGGCCCGTGCCTGATGACCGCAGGACCCCACGCCGGCGGACCTTGCGGCCGAATGTCTTCCACCGTCATGGCAAAGCGCGTCAGGCGATCGCCACAACCCTCCTCAGCCTGACATGCTGGATGTCCAGACCGCGTTCGTGATGATGCTGGCCAGCGTGTTCGCCACGGCCGCCGCATTGCCCGTCCTGGTGGGATGGCCCATCAGCGCCGGGGCCCGCTGGATGAACGCCGGCGCGCTGACCCAGGCCCTGGCCTGGGCTTGCCTGCTGCTGGCGCGTCCGGTGCACGACCGCCTCTTTTCCACGCTCTGGATCGCGTTGCTCGGGCTGAGCCTGGTCTGCATCTGGCACGCGCTGAACGCCTGGCTCGCGCCGCGCCCGGGCCGGGCGGTGGTCCACGCCGCCGGGCTGCTGACGCCCCTGGGCTACGGGCTGGGTTTCGACAGCTATGCGTTTCGCGTGGGATGGTCGAACTTCGGGCTGGCATTGCTGCTGGTCTGCGTGGCCCTGGCCTGTGCCCGGCCGGCGCAAGGCGCGGGCCGGCGCTGGCGTGCCGTGGTGCTGGTGTGCGCCGTGGTCCTGGCGGTAGTGACGCTGGGCCGGGGCATCCTGGGCGCGTTCTTCACCGAGCTCTATCCCGAGCTGCGCACGCCGCATCCGCTGAACCTGGCCGGTGCGATGCTGCAGCACATGGCGCTGAGCCTCATCACGCTGGCCTTGCTGGCCGCCTGGCATGACGAAGCGCTGCAGGCCATGGAGCGCATTGCCGCCACCGACGGGCTGACCGGGCTGCTCAACCGCCGGGCGTGCCTGGAGCAGGCCGAAACCGCGCTTGCGACGGCGCGCCGCTACCAGGAGCCCCTGGCCGTGCTGCTGCTGGACCTGGACCATTTCAAGCGGATCAACGACTCGATGGGCCATGCAGGCGGTGATGCTGCACTGCGCTTGATGGCCGAACAGCTGCGCAAGTGCCTGCGCCAGGGCGACCTGAGCTGCCGCTACGGCGGCGAGGAGTTCCTCGTGCTGCTGCGCCGCTGTGATAGGGAGCAGGCGGCGAAGGTGGACAGGCGCTTGCGGGCGCAGCTGGAACAGGCGGCGCTGCCCGCACTGGGACACCCGCTCACCTTCAGCAGCGGGCTGGCGCTGCCTTGCGACGGCGATGCCGACATCCATGCCCTGCTGCGGCGCGCCGACCAGGCTCTGTACGCGGCCAAACGCGCCGGGCGCGACCGCTTGTGTGTGGCCGCCGAGCTGCAGCCCGCGTGAAGGGCCGCGCCGGCTACGGGCTGCCCGCCAGGGCCGTCGTGCCGCCGGTGCGGCGGTACACCCCCGGGCTCACGCCGGTCCACTTCTTGAACGCGCGGTGGAAGGCGCTGGGTTCCAGGAAGCCGACGTGCGCGCCTACCTCCGCCACCGCCAGCCCGGTCTTGCCCAGCAGCTCGATGGCGATGTCGCGCCGCAGCTCGTCCTTCAGGCGCTGGTAGTTCAGGTCCTCGCCGCGCAGCCGGCGCTGCAGCGTCGTGCCGGACATGGCCAGGCTGCGCGCCAGTTCGTCCACCTCGGGCCACTCGGCCGGGTCCAGGCTGCGCAGGCGGCGCCGGATCTGCGCGCTGAGGCTGGCCTCGTTGCGGTACTTCACCAGCAGGTTGGCGGGCGCGCCGTGCAGGAAGGCGCGCAGCTTGTCCTGGCCCTCCACCACCTTGAGCTCCAGCAGCCGGGCGTCCAGCCGCACCTGGGTCACGGGCGCGTCGAAGCCGGCGTCCTCGCAGAAGCGGGTGCGGTAGTCGGCCACCTCGGCCGGCTCGGGGCAGCGGAAACGGGCCTGCAGCAAGGGCAGCCGCCGCCGCACCAGCCAGCAGGCCAGGCCGTGCACCAGCATCAGCCACGTGGCGTAAGCGAACATGCGCCGCGGCGGCCCATGGTCGTGCACGACGATCAGGGCGTGCTCCCCTTCGACGCGCAGCTCGCCGTGCAGGTCGTCGAGCACGGCGCGCAGGAAGCTGAGCATGCAGTGCAGGGCACGGCCCAGGGTGTCGCAGCTCAGGGCCGCCTGGCACATCAGCCGGAAGCTGCCTCGGCGCATGGGATGGCTGTCCATGCCGAAGAACTCGTCGTCCATCGCATCGGCCAGGGCGGCCCACAGCCGCGCATAGGCCAGGGCCGGCACGCGGGCCCGCGGGGCGTCGAGCAGCCGGGCGTCGATGCGGGCGCGCTCCAGCACGGCCGCGAGGTCCAGCCCGCGCTCCCGGGCCACCTGCAGCGCTTCGTGGACCAAGCCGATGGCGATCGTGCCTTTGTCTTGCGCCGTGCTCATGGGCGGGGTGTCGTGCTCGCGGTTGGGGGGTGCTTGGGAAAGGGCCGGGATTCTAGGCGGCGCGTCCGGGGCGCCTGGCGCGTGGAGGGCCGTCGCCGCGACTGGGCGCCCGGCAGCGCTGCCCGCCGGGGTGTCCTGGCGCCCCACGCAAGTTGCAGCGCGCAGGCATGGGCAGGTTGGGCCCGGCGGCCTACGCTGCGCGCAGCGACGGCAGGGGTGCGAGGCGCTGCGCAGCCTGTTCGGAGCGCAAGAACAGCTTCATCAACCATGTGGCGCCCGTCCGCGGGCGCCTGGAGACCCACATGCCCCAAGCCCCGCAAGCCCCGACCTCCGGCGATCCCGTCGTCATCGTCAGTGCCGCGCGCACGCCGCTGGGTGCCTTCCAGGGCGACTTCGCGGCGCTGGGCGCGCCGCAGCTGGGCGCGCAGGCCATCCGCGCCGCGGTGGAGCGCGCCGGCCTGCCGGCCGAGGCGGTGGAGGAGGTGCTGATGGGC
>JAEYPG010000605.1 GCA_023410975.1 Pseudomonadota bacterium | reverse complement strand
GCGACGCCTGCCTGGCGGACGTGCGCGCCGAAGCGCAGCGCATCTGCGAGCGCCGCGGCGTGAGCCTGAAGCTGGAAGAGACCATGCGCGCGGCCGCCGCGCCCAGCGCGCCCGAGTGGCAGCGGCGCTGGGAGCAGGCCGTGCAGGCGCTGGGGCTGCCGGTGTTGCGCATGCCCAGCGGCGCGGGCCACGACGCGATGAAGCTGCACGAGGCCATGCCGCAGGCGATGCTGTTCCTGCGCGGCGGCAATGCCGGCATCAGCCACAACCCGCTGGAAACCATCACCAACGACGACGCCGAGCTTTGCGTGCAGGCGTTCAACAACTTGCTGTCGCAACTGCAGTGAGCCCGGCCGCCAGCCGCAACGCCGTCATGCCCGCGAAGGCGGGCATCCACGCCACACGCGGTGCAGCCCGGCATTCGTGGATTCCCGCCTGCGCGGGAATGACGGATCTGGACGCCACCGTGACCGCCCCCTAGAGACCACCATGACCACACCTTACGACCAGCTCGACGCCTGGATCGACGCCCACTTCGACGCCGAAGTCGGCTTCCTGCAGGAGATGGTGCGCGTGCCCACCGACACGCCGCCGGGCAACAACGCACCGCATGCCGAGCGCACCGCGGCGCTGCTGGCGGAGTTCGGCTTCCAGGCCGAGAAGCACGCCGTGCCGGCCGAAGAGGTGAAGGCCGGCGGCCTGGAGAGCATCACCAACCTCATCGTGCGCCGCCGCTACGGCGACGGCGGGCGCACCGTGGCGCTCAACGCCCACGGCGACGTGGTGCCGCCCGGCGAAGGCTGGACGCACGACCCCTACGGCGGCGAGATCGAGGACGGCAAGCTCTACGGCCGCGCCGCCGCGGTCAGCAAGAGCGACTTCGCCACTTTCACCTTCGCCGTGCGCGCGCTCGAAGCGCTGGGCGCGCCGCTCAAGGGCGGCGTGGAGCTGCACTTCACCTACGACGAGGAGTTCGGCGGCGAGCTGGGACCGGGCTGGCTGCTGAAGAACGGCCTGACCCAGCCCGACCTGGCGCTGGCTGCGGGCTTCAGCTACCAGGTGGTCACCGCGCACAACGGCTGCCTGCAGATGGAGGTGACGGTGCACGGCAAGATGGCGCACGCCGCCATTCCGGACACCGGCGTGGACGCGCTGCAGGGCGCGGTGGTGGTCCTCAACGCGCTGTACGAGCAGAACCGGCTCTACAAGCAGGTCAGCTCCAAGGTGCCGGGCATCAAGCACCCGTACCTCAACGTGGGCCGCATCGAGGGCGGCACCAACACCAACGTGGTGCCGGGCAAGGTGGTGCTCAAGCTGGACCGCCGCATGATCCCCGAGGAGGACCCGGTGCAGGTCGAGGCCGACATCCGCCGCGTGATCGAGACGGCCGCCGAGGGCTTCCCAGGCATCAGCGTGGACATCCGCCGCATCCTGCTGGCGCGCGCGCTGCAGCCGCTGCCGGGCAACGCGCCGCTGGTGCAGGCACTGCAGCGCCACGGCAGCGCCGTGTTCGGTGAAGAAATCCCGACTTCGGGCACTCCGCTCTACACCGACGTGCGGCTGTACTGCGAGCATGGCATCCCGGCCGTGATCTATGGCGCCGGCCCGCGCACCGTGCTGGAAAGCCACGCCAAGCGCAACGACGAGCGCCTGGAGCTGGAGGACCTGCGCCGCGCCACCAAGGTCGTGGCACGCAGCCTGTACGACCTGCTGAGCTGACGTGCGCTTGCGCACCAGGATAGGGCCACCCTGGCCCGCCCTGGTGCATCCTCCCCGCGCCGGGGCGCCCCCCAAGCCTCCTGCGGGTGGATTCGATCCGGGCACGGATCATGCGATTGCATACACGATCGCATACCGGAGCCCCCATGATCCCGTCCTCTTCCCGCCGCTTCCTCCTGTCGCGCCTGGCCGGTGTGGCCCTGGCCGCCACTGTTGCCGCCCCGGCGATGGCGCAGGAGCGCGACATCCGCTTCCAGCTCGACTGGCGTTTCGAGGGTCCTGCGGCCCTGTTCCTGACCCCGGCGGCCAAGGGCTATTTCAAGGCCGAGAAGCTCAACGTCAGCGTGGATGCCGGCAACGGCTCGGGGGCTGCCGTCACGCGCGTGGCCTCGGGCAGCTACGACATGGGCTTCGCCGACCTCGCGGCGCTGATGGAGTTCCACGCCAACAACCCCACGGCGCCGAACAAGCCGGTGGCGGTGATGATGGTCTACAACAACACGCCCGCCGCGGTGCTCGCGCTCAAGAAGAGCGGCATCAAGGCGCCGGCGGACCTCAGCAACAAGAAGCTGGGTGCGCCGGTGTTCGACGCGGGCCGCCGCGGCTGGCCGATCTTCGCCAAGGCCAACCAGGTGCAGAACGTGGCCTGGACCAGCATGGACCCGCCGCTGCGCGAGACGATGCTGGTGCGCGGCGACATCGATGCCATCACCGGCTTCAGCTTCACCTCGCTGCTGAACCTGGAGGCGCGCGGCGTCAAGACCGAGGACGTCGTGATCCTTCCCTACGCCACCCACGGCGTGAAGCTCTACGGCAACGCGATCATCGCGGGCGAGGACTTCCTGAAGAAGAACCCCGAGGCCGTCAAGGCCTTCCTGCGCGCCTTCACGCGCGGCATGAAGGACGTGATCGCCGACCCGCAGACGGCCATCGGCTTCGTCAAGCAGCGCGACGGCATCATCAACGAGGCGCTGGAGCTGCGCCGGCTGAAGCTGGCGATGGAGCAGACGGTGCTCACGCCCGATGCCAGGGCCGAGGGCTTCGGCGAGGTCAACCCGGCTCGCCTGTCGCTGATGGCCAGCCAGGTTTCGGATGCGTACGCCACCAAGGAGCGCGTCAACGCCACGGCGGTGTGGAACGGCGGCTACCTGCCGCCGGCGGCCGAGCGCAACATCTTCGCCGCGGCCAAGAAGTGAAGCCCTTCGTCGACTTCCACCAGGTCTGGCTGGCCTACAACGACGCGCTGCTGGCCCAGGGCCAGTTCGCGGTCGAGGACATCTCGCTGCAGGCGCGCCAGGGCGAGTTCATCGCCATCGTCGGCCCCTCGGGCTGCGGCAAGAGCACCTTCATGAAGCTGGCCACGGGCTTGCGCCGCCCCAGCAAGGGCACGGTGATCATCGACGGCCAGGAGGTGACCGGGCCGCTGAAGATCACCGGCATGGCCTTCCAGGCGCCGAGCCTGCTGCCCTGGCGCACCACGCTGGAAAACGTGCTGCTGCCGCTGGAGATCGTGGAGCCCTGGCGCTCCAGCTTCCGCGCCAAGCGCGCCCAGTACGTGGAGAAGGCGCGCGCCCTGCTCGCCGGCGTGGGCCTGTCAGGCTACGAGGACAAGTTTCCCTGGCAACTTTCCGGGGGCATGCAGCAGCGCGCCAGCATCTGCCGCGCGCTCATCCACGAGCCGCGCATGCTGCTGCTGGACGAGCCCTTCGGTGCGCTGGACGCGTTCACGCGCGAGGAGCTGTGGTGCACGCTGCGCGACCTGCAGGCCGCGCGCGGGTTCAACGTGATCCTGGTCACGCACGACCTGCGCGAGAGCGTGTTCCTGGCCGACACGGTGTACGTGATGAGCAAGAGCCCGGGACGCTTCGTGGTGCGGCGCGAGATCGAGCTGCCGCGCCCGCGCGACCTGGAAGTGACCTACACGCCGGCCTTCACCGACATCGTGCACGAGCTGCGCGGGCACATCGGCGCCATGCGCAAGAGCGGCGTGGCGCTGGCGCAGTGAGCCCAGTTCTCTTTTCAAACTGAAGTTGTTCCGTTCGGGCTGAGCCTGTCGAAGCCCTGTTGGCCAGCAGGCCTGCAGGCCCTTCGACAAGCTCGGGGCGAGCGGGAAAAAGAACCGAGACCCGAGATGGACAAGAAACTCCAGGCCGCCGCGCCCTGGCTGCTGCTGGCCGCCACCGTGCTGCTGTGGCAGCTGCTGTGCATGGCCTTCGACGTGAGCGAATTCGTCTTTCCCAGCCCGCTGCGCATCGCGCAGCAGGCGTGGGAGCACCATGCCGCCATCCTCTCGCACGCCTGGCGCACCTTCTGGGTGACGATGGTGGGCTTCGCCATCGCCATCGTGGTGGGCGTGCTGCTGGGCGCGCTCATGGGCAGCTCCAGGCTGGCCTACAACGCGATGTACCCGCTGATGACGGGCTTCAACGCGCTGCCCAAGGCGGCCTTCGTGCCGATCCTGGTGGTGTGGTTCGGCATCGGCGTGGGGCCGGCGGTGCTCACGGCCTTCCTCATCAGCTTCTTCCCGATCATGGTGAACATCGCCACGGGGCTGGCGACGCTGGAGCCGGAGCTGGAGGACGTGCTGCGCGTGCTGGGCGCCAAGCGCCGCGACGTGCTGCTCAAGGTGGGCCTGCCGCGCTCGCTGCCCTACTTCTACGGCTCGCTGAAGGTGGCGATCACGCTGGCCTTCGTGGGCACCACGGTGAGCGAGATGACCGCGGCCAACGAGGGCATCGGCTACCTGCTGGTGTCGGCGGGCAGCTCGATGCAGATGGGCCTGGCCTTCGCCGGCCTGCTGGCCGTGGGCCTCATGGCCATGGTGATGTACGAGTTCTTCGCCGTGGTGGAGAAGCGCACGACCGCCTGGGCGCATCGCGGGCAAGGCTGATGCGGGAACCAGCGCGCGCACTGCGCAGAATCCGCCCATGACGCACACCCTCGCCCCCGACCTGGCCCTTTCGCTCCTGCGCCGCGCCAACGACATCGCGCGGCATGCGCTGGCGCGCGGCCACCACCCCTTCGGCGCGCTGCTGGCCGGGCCCGATGGCGCGGTGCTCATGGAGCAGGGCAACGTGGACAGCGTCAATCATGCCGAGGCCGTGCTCGCGCGCGAGGCGGCCGAGCGCTTCGACCCCGGCTTCCTCTGGCGCTGCACCCTGGTCACCACCGTGGAGCCCTGCGCCATGTGCGCCGGCACGCAGTACTGGGCCCACATCGGCGGGCTGCTCTACGGCCTGAGCGAGCGCGAGCTGCTGCAGCTCACCGGCGCGCATCCCGAAAACCCCACGCTGGACCTGCCCTGCCGCGAGGTCTTCGCCCGCGGCCAGAAACCCATCGCCGTCACGGGCCCGGTGCCGGCGCTGCAGGAGGAAATCGCGGCGCTGCACCGCGATTTCTGGCGCCGTCCCTGAGGCCCTTCACCGGCCTGCCGGCGGGACCGGGGCCCGTCGTTTGCCCATGGAGATCACTGCCCGTCCATGGCCTGCGTGACGCAGGTGTTGGGACGTGAGGCCGCGCTTCGCCGGCGCCACGAGGGACGGGCTGACCCAAAGGAGCAAGACCATGAAGAAATCCGTTCTCGCCGCCCTGATCGTCGCCGCCCTCGGTTCCACCGGCGTCATGGCACAAGGCCAGGGCATGGGCTCGTCCGGCGCGACCGGCATGTCGGCGACCCCCAGCACGGGCATGACCGGCGCTGGCACCGCCCAGGACGACGCCAGCGCCACGGCAGGCAGCAGCATCGAACGCAGCAGCCAGAGCTATGACAGCGGCAACAGCGGCCGCGACGCGGCACAGCGCGCCGCGGGCAGCGGCACCTCCGACGGCATGGCCGGCGACGTGGCCACCGGCACGCAAGGCGCCACCACGGGCAGCGGCACGATGGGCAGCACCACCGGCAGCGGCACGATGGGCGCGGCCACGGGCAGCGGCGCCACGAGCGACAGCACCCAGGGCAGCACCACGACCTACGGC
>JAEYPG010000472.1 GCA_023410975.1 Pseudomonadota bacterium | reverse complement strand
TCTCCCGGTGCATGACGTAAAGCTGCATCCACTGCACGGCGTCCGTGGCCGTCGCCCTGATGTCTTCGAGCCGCATGTTTGAGGCCGTGGACAACACGAAAGGAACACCATTCCGTGCCGCAGCCCTGGCGAGCATGGCGTCCCCGCCCGCGCGGACCAGTCCGTTCAAGCCCGTGGGCGCCACACCGAAGGGCAGCGCCCATCTCGACCCGAAGACCTCGATCGACGTGTCGATGCGGCTGGTGTCCCGCAGGACCCGCGGCGTCAGGGTCAGGGCGTCCAGGTCGCCATGGTTGCGGCGCAGGCAGCTGTTGTCTTCTGCGGCGCCGTCCACGTAGTCGAAGACGAAGCGGGGCAGCCGCTTTCGGGCTTCGCGCCTGAAATCGTCCGTGTTGAGAAGCATCATGAAATCCGTGGTGGTTGCCCAGACAACGCGTTCACGATGCGCTGAAAAGGCGCCCGAAACCCGGGCTGGAGGGGTCCGATCCGCCCAGGCTCACCACGTCCCAGAAGCCCGCGGGCGAGCTGGCAGTCGCGGGCACGCCGAGCTCATCTTCCAGCCGGCGGATCGCGTCCAGCGTCAGCAGCCCGCCACAGGAAATGAACACGCCCTCGGCCGAGGCATCGTGCGCGTAAACCTTCTTCGAGAGCGCCACCAGGGCCTCGGTGCTGACTGCGCCCACCTCTTCCACGCCCGTGATGGCCATGCCCTCGATCGCCGTCACGGTGATGCCCGCATGCGCGAGGTAGGCAACCAGCTTGTCGTTGAGCTCCGGGATGTAGGAGGTGGCCACCGCCACCCGCTTCACCCCCAGCTGCCGCAGCGCACGCACGATCGCGTGGCTCATGGTCGTGCAGGGAAGGCCCGTGGCCTCCTCCATCGCGCGCCGCAGCGACTCGGTGAACGCCGGCCCGCGGTAGAAGCTGATCGAGGTGCCCATCATGGAGATCACCTCGGCTCCCGCTTTGCGCAGTTCGATGGCGCGCTCGACGATATCGTCGACCACCGGCGCGAAGCCCTCCGGCGATACGCCGCCGATGCCGAGGCCGCGCGCAATGAAGCGGTAGCGCTCGCCGTACAGCAGGGGCCCGTCCTGCGGCACCCGGCCATGTGCCGGCGGCACCACGAGCCCGATGCAAGGGGTCTTGTTCGCCATGGTCACTCCGCCGAGATCTTCTGCGCCTTGATGATCCGGCCCCATTCCGCCGACTCGCGCTGCATCGCCACGCCCAACTGCGCCGGCGGCATGTAGGCCGGAATCGCGCCTTGCAGGGCAGCGGCCTGCACCAAGTCGGCGCTGGCGAGCAAGGTGCGCACCGTTTCGTTGAGTTTTTCAACAATGGCGGCTGGGGTGCCATTGGGCGCCAGCAGCATGAGGCGCGGCGCCACGTTGAAGCCCGGCAGCGCATCGGCCATGGCCGGCACGTTCTCGGCGCCGGGCAGCTTGTCGGTGTTCATGAGCGCCACGGCGCGCAGCTTGCCCGACTTCGCCTGCGTGAGACCGGCGGCCGCGCTCACCACGCCGATCGGTATCTGTCCGCCGATCACATCCGGCGCGATCTGCGAGGCGCCGCGGTAGGGAACGTGCACGATGAAGGTCCCGGTCTGCGCCTTCATCAGCTCGAAGCCGAGGTGGTGCACGGTGCCCACGCCGGAGGTGGCGTAGGAGAAGCGGCCGGGGTTCTTCTTCAGCAGCTCGATCAGCTCCTTGGGATTGCTCGCCGGCACGCTGTTGTTCGCCACGATCATCAACGGCGCGATGAAAGTTCCCGCGACCGGCACCAGCGCCTTCAACGGATCGATGGGGCTCTTGCTCTGCAGGTACGGCGCAACCAGCAGTCCGCTTTCCCCCATCAGCAGCGTGTAGCCGTCCGGCGCCGACTTGGATACGAAGTCAGCCGCGATCATGCCGGCGGCGCCGGTGCGGTTTTCCACCACGACCTGCTGTCCCAGGGTCGTGGACAGTCGCGCGGACAGCATGCGGGCGAGGGCATCGACGCCGCCTCCGGCGTTGTAGCCCACCAGCAGGCGGATCGGCTTGCTGGGATAGTCCGTCTGGGCGCCCGCCAACGGCGCGGCGGCGGCGAGTGCGGCGGCCAGGACGGCGCGGCGTGTCAAGTAGGCTCTCACTGCGTTGTCTCCTGCATCGATCCGTTGTTGTGTATTCACGCTTTGCCGACGCCACGTGAACCCGGGCGCTTGGCCAATTCGGCCACCCGTTCACGGTTGGGCCGGAAGCCCAGGCCCGGCGTTTCGGGTAGTGCCAGCAGACCCTGCTCCGGCTCGGGCAGCCCATCGAAGACCTGCTTGCACACCTCGACGGCCACCGAGTGGTATTCCACCAGCGAGCCGTTGGCCAGGCCGGCATGCAGGTGCATGTTGTGATGCGGCCAGGCGCCGCCGTTGGCGAACTGCGTGTTGAAGGCCGCGGCCATGCCCGCGATGCGCAGGCACTGCGTGTAGCCGCCGCTGATGCAGGCATTGGGCTGCACCACGTCCACGGCCTGCGCCACCAGCATGTCGCGGAAGCGGCTGGCCAGGCCCTCGTTCTGGCCGCCGGCCAACGGGATGCGCGTCTTGCCGCGCAGCTTCACCAGGTTGGGGATGTCGTTCTGCGACACCGGCTCCTCGAAGAAGGCGATGCCCAGATCCTCGATGCGCTGCGCCAGCGTCAAGGCGTGGAAGTAGTCCAGGCTGCAGTTGGCGTCGATGAAGATCTGCACGTCGGGGCCCACCGCCGCGCGCACGGCCTCGATGCGCTTGACGTCTTCCGCGATCACCTCGGCCAGCGGCCGCGGCTCGTCGCGCCGCTGCAGTGCGTGGTGGCCCACCGTCATCTTCAGCCGCTTGAAGCCGCGCTCCACCCAGGCCTTCGCGGCAGCGGCCAGCTCCTCGCGGTCGAAGAAGGCGAAGCCGAAGGTGGCATACACCGGAACCTGCGGCCGCGCACCGCCAAGTAGGCGCCACACGGGCTGTCCCAGGATCTGCCCCTTCAAGTCCCACAGCGCGAGGTCGATCGCCGCGATGGCGTGGCTGGCATAACCCGACTGGCCGCGCGGTGTCAGCAGCCAGTAGAGCTTGTCCCAGATCTGCTCGTGGCGCAGCGGGTCCAGGCCGACGAGGGCATGGCTGGCGATGTCGTTGACGATGGAGGCGACCACCTCCTCCTCGGTGATGGCCGTCATGCCGGTGCCCACACGGCCGTCATCGAGCTCCACGTCAACGATGCACAGGGACAGGGAGGTGGACTTGGCGCGGGCGCCGCTGCCCATGGTCACAGGCAGGTTGAGCGGCGTGGCGCGAACAGATGCGATTTTCATGTCGGCGAGTCTGCGGGCGCGCATGCCGACCGGCGAGCGGTCAGGCGCGAAGGGCGCTTTCGCCGACGACGAAATCCTGGGTTTACCCGGAGCGCAGCGCCTCGGCCAGCGTGCGCGCGGCCGCGGGCGCCTCGTTGCCGGCGCGCAGCACCAGGTAGTGGGTACGCTGCGCCCAGTCCTCGGCCACCGGGACCGCGCTCAGCGCCAGATGCGCGAGCTGCGGTGCGATCGCCTCCACCGGCAACACCGCGACGCCCATGCCGGCGGCCACCACGCGGCAGGCGGCGTCGAAGCTGCGCATCTGCATGCGAACCTTGATCGGCTCGCCCAGCGCTGCCGCCGCGTTGAAGAGGCGTGTCGTCACGGCGTTGGTGCCGGCCAGCACGATGAAGCTCTCCGCCAGCAGCTGCGACAGGCGAGCTTCCCGCTCGCCGGCAAGCGGGTGTGCCGCGGGCAGCACCACCGCGAGCTCGTCGTGAAAGAAGGGAAAGAAGGTCAGGCCGCGCGTCGGGGTGGCGGTGTCCACCACGCCGATGTCGGCGCGGCCGTCGAGCAGGGCGCCAAGGATCTCGGGGCTCATGCGCTCCTCAAGATCGACGTGGATGCGCGGGTGGTTGCGCATGAAGGCCTCAAGGCGCTGCGGCAGCACTTCCAGCAAGGCCGAGGCATTGCTCAATATCCGCACATGTCCTGCCAGACCCAGGCTCCAGTCGCGCAGATCCGTGACGAGCTGGTCCGCGTCGGCCAGCAACTCACCGCCGCGCTGCACCAGCATGCGGCCGGCGGGCGTGAGTTCCACGCCACGCGGCGAACGCTCGAAGATGCGAATGCCCAGGGCCGCTTCCATGGAGGAAATGCGCGCGCTGGCGGCGGCCACGGCAAGCTGCAGGTGATCGCTGCCGGCGCTGATCGAGCCGGACTCGGCAACTGCAATCACCACACGCAGCGTAAAGAGGTCCAGGCGTTCGATCATCAGCCGATTATCCCGGCCTTCAGAACAGGCCTGCGCGGCGGATGAGCAGGACGCTGGAGATCAAGCGCTGTGTGCTGTGGCCGGCGCTCTGCGGGATCAGCTGTGCGAGGCCCCCGCGTTCGGCACCATGAATCCAGCGAAGAAGCCAGCCAGCGCCTGGTGCGCCTGCAGCGGCAGCACGTGGGCGACGTACTGGTCGGGGCGCACCACCACCAGGGCGCCTTGCCCACGGTCGATGCCGCGCAGGTCGAAGATGTCCGGGCCTCGCTTCAGATCCGGGCAGAACACCTTCTCGTAGTCAAGCAGGCCGTAGCGCCCCTTTTGCGGCAGCAGCAGGGCGGGCAGGGATTCAATGGCCAGCTCGCGGTGGCCCTGTTGGAAGACGACGCGCAGGTCGAACACCGCGTCGACGTCCTGGCCTGGACGGGTGTACCTGCGGACCGGCGAGTCCGGCGATTCCTCCAGGAAGCCGCACAGCGCGTGAATGCCCGCCTGGGTGTCCCGATGATCGCTGGCGCCCGCGAAGGCGTAGAGACGCCAGCGCCCGTCGGCCTTGCCGGCATGGCCCAGCTGCACCGGCCTGGCATCCGCGGCGCGCACCACCGGCGCCGAGTGGAAGCGCGTGCCGATGACGAATCCGGTGGCCAGGTGCTGGTGCGTGGCTTCGCCGCAGATGGCGGAGGGGCGGTAGTGCGTACCCATGCCGGCCGTGAAGCAGCCGTGCCGCTCGAAGTAGGTCTGGAACTCCTTCGGGTCCACGCCTTCGGATTCGCCGCTGGCCACTTGCCTGGCGCGATCGCTGAACATCTTGGCCCACTCGCGGTCGAAGTCGATCAGCTCCTGCGCAACGACCTGGCGCTCGGCCGAATAGGTGTGCAGCAGCTCCGGCGCGCACTGCTGGCGCAGCACCGAGGCCAGCTTCCAGCCCAGGTTGAAACTGTCCTGCATGGAGAAGTTCATGCCCTGGCCCGCCTTGGGGCTGTGCGTGTGGCAGGCGTCGCCGGCAATGAACACGCGTGGCAGGCGCGACCCGACCTCCGGCGCCGACACGTCGTCGTACTTGTCGCAGATGCGCTGGCCGATCTCGTAGACCGACCACCAGGGCACCTCCTTCACGTCCAGCCGGTAGGGGTGCAGGATGCGCTGCGCCGTGGCGATGAGCTGGTCGAGCGTGATCCCGCGGTGGGCGACCCGTTCCTCTTCACCCAGCTTGTCCATCTCCACGTACAGCCGCACCAGGTAGCCCCCTTCGCGCGGAATCACCAGCAGGTTGCCATGGGCGGACTGCACGGCGGCCTTGTAGCGGATGTCGGGGAAGTCGGTCACCGCCAGCACGTCCATCACGCCCCAGGCCTGGTTGGCGGAGTCGCCGACCAGTTGCCGGCCGATGGACTTGCGCACCACGCTGCGCGCGCCGTCACAGCCGACGACGAAGCGTGCCTGCACGGTTTCGAGCTGTCCCGCGTGCCGCTCGTCCGTGCGCTCCATGCGCACGGTGACCGGGTAATCCGCGGCCTCGTGGTCCACCACGACATCAAGCAGGCGGCGCGAGTAGTGCGGCTCCAGCCGGCTCGGCGAGTTGCGCATGAGATCGAGGTAGAAGTCGTGCACCCGCGCCTGGTTGAGCACCACGTGAGGAAACTCCGACAGGCCATCTTCCGTGTCCTGCACCCGGCCATGGCGCACGACGTTGCCGGGCTGCGTTTCGTCCGGCTTCCAGAAGGTCACCTCGTTGATCCAGCAGGCCTCCTTGAGCACCCGCTCGCTGAAGCCGAAAGCCTCGAACATCTCCATGGTCCGGCACGCGATGCCATCGGCCTGCCCCAACTGCAGCGGCCCGTCCTTCTGCTCCACGATGCAGGTGCGGATGTCGGGGAACGCGGCAAGCTGCGCCGCAAGGGTCAGGCCGGCGGGGCCGCAGCCCACGATCAGCACGTCCACCTGCGCCGGCGCTGTATCCGTGTGCTGGGCAGCCAAGGCAGACGCTTCGCAAATGTGCGGATCGCCAGGCTTGAAACCGTTCAGGTGGAATTGCATGCTTGCTCCCGCTTGGGGTTCAGAGACCGGCTTCCAGCAGTTCTACCGGATCGCCATAGCGCCTTGCCATTTCAACCACGGCCGGGTCGCGCAGCGCAACGAGAAACCCGTTTTCAATGATGGGTTCGCCACCGGCCGTGACCGTCATGTCCAGGCCGATCAGGTCCTGATGGATGGGCGGCTCTTCCCAATCAGGCAAGACCTTGCGGATGTAATCGCTCGCCTTGGGCAGATCGATACCGAAGTGCAGCGCGCCGGGCGCGTTGGAGCCCGCCGGATAGACGGTGTAGCGCGGGGCTTTCGGGTTGAAGCCGCAGCCGCCGCCCTCGATGAGCTTCGATCCCAGGCACATCTCCCGCAGCACAGCGGCATCACCGCTTTCGCCCTGCACCTGCGTGACCATCTTGTTCTTGAACGTGAAGCGGATGACCTCCTCGAAGGGCCGTTCAAAGCCGACCGCCCATTGCGGGCACAGAACGCCTTCGATCATCACCGGGGCATCGGGATCGTTGCCGTTGGCGGTGCTGTCCCAGAAATTCGGGCCGTGGGTCGGGAGGTAATGCACATAGCAGCCCGGCTCGTCGGCAAACATCTTGCCGCGCCAGCGGTTGCCCTTGAACATCGCCTCGCGCATTTCCTTGGTGTAGTAGATGACGAGGTCGGAGCCGCGCTGATCGGTGAATCGAAGCTCGAAGTCACGCCCTTTGGGGAACCGCCGCTCCGTGGCCCGGATGATCTCGCCCACCAGTTCGACAGGGAAGCGCGCTTGCGGCGTATGCAGCAGGTCCAGGTCGCGGAAGTAGGTGATCTTCACCCAGCGCTGGCCGCGCTTGCGCATCGCGACGTTGAACGGGTCCTCGATCGAGCAGAACCACGTTGAAACGACGAAGTCGGCGCTTTGAACCAGCGGCTTGACCTCCTCCGGGACCCCGGGCAGCCGGGTGTCGGCGGCCATGTACTGGGTGACGGTGGCGCCGCGCGCCCGCGCGATGCCGGTCACGGCATCCACCACCCGCGGGTCCAGCAGCGGGTCGGTGAGCATCAGCACCTTCTCTCCGGGACGGATCGCGAAGACGCGCGTGAACTGCTCCATCGCCTGGAACCAGTGCTTGGTTTCCGTCAGGGAAGCTCTTACAGGCGTCGGCATTCCGACGTAGGCGACGGAATCGTCAGACTTGGATTGGCGCATGGTCGTGGTGTTCTTCATGGGTTCACTGGGTCAGCTTTCGATGGTGGCCCCGGAGCGCTTGACCACGGCCCCCCACCTTTCGATCTCGGCTTTCACGAACCGGCTCATTTCCTCAGGCGTCGTGGGAGTCGCCACCGCACCCCGCTCCAGCAGTTGTTGTCGCGTTTCCTGTTCGCCCAGCACCTTGCGGATCGCCGCTTGGAGCTTGGCCACGATGGGTGCGGGCGTACCCTTGGGCACGAAAATTCCGTCCCAGGCACTGACATCGAAACCGGGCACACCGGATTCGGCAATCGTGGGAACGTTGGGCATGTTGGGCAGGCGCTGCGCCGTGCTGACGGCCAGCGCCCGCAAACGTCCCGACTGGACCTGGGGCCCGGTATTGGGCATCACGTCGATCATCACGTCGACCTGGCCGCCGAGCAGATCGGTGATGGCCGGCGCCCCGCCGCGGTATGGCACATGCACCATCGACACGCCTGCGGACGACTTCAGCAGCTCGGTGGCCAGATGCGAGGTGGTGCCGTTGCCGGCCGAGGCATAGGTGTATTTGCCAGGCTTCGATTTCAGCAGCGCCAGCAGTTCCTGAAATGTCGACACGTTCATTTCAGGCCGCACGGTCACCAGGGCAGCGATCCTGGAAATTCCCGAGACCGGGTCGAAGTCGCGCAAGGGATCGAAACCGGTGCGCTTGTAGAGCGCGTGGTTGATCGCGAAAGTCCCGTTGGTGCCGTAGAGCAGCGTATAGCCGTCGTTCGGCGCTCTGGCCGCGGCCTGGGAACCCACGTTGCCGCCGGCGCCGGCAATGTTCTCGACAACGATCGTCTGGCCCAGTTCCTTGGCGACATTGGTCATCACCAGCCGCGCCAGCGTGTCACCGCCACCGCCTGCGGGGAAAGGCACGATCAGCCTGATGGGCTTGCTCGGGTAGCTCTCGGCCGCCCATCCCGCCTGCATGACCGAGCCGGTGCCCACCAAGGCGACGGCGAGGTTCTTGACGAATGTCCGGCGTGAACGCGCCCCCGGCACCTGGTCTTGCACGCTGCTTTGCAGCTCGTTGTCCTTCACTTGCTGTCTCCTGTGCCTGTAAGGCTGATGTCATGTGCCAATGCATGCATTGTTGACCAAGTTTTGTGCTGGATCAATATCAATGCTGTTTTTTTGCATGCATTTAGCGTACTTGGCCTCTCAGTGAAGCCGGTGCTTGGGGCAAAGCCGATGGGGCGTCAGTCTCTGGTGTTCACCACGGATATCAAGCTCCAGGCAAACCCTGAATGCATGCATTCGCCGGTGATCAATCTGTCCATGCGCCTATGTTGTGCCGTCGGTGCGTGCGTCCTTGCGCCTGGCACCGCGAGCAGACCGGCATCGGGTGTCAGCCACTGCCACAGAGGGCGGCAGATCGCATGCGCCTCAAGTCCGTGGTGATCCGGCCAAGCCCATCCGGCTGGCTTTACCGGGCGCCTTTCACTGCCATCTCCAAAGCGGAAGCCGTGAAATGGCGGAGCGCTGAATTGATGGAACGTAATGAAATGGCGGGCCAAGCGGTTCCATATGGCCATGCCGCCGTTGATACCGACGACACGAACTTCATCATGGCCAAGCTCTACGACGAAGCGTCGGATGGCAAGCGAAAACTCGCGACTTCAGGCTATCCGAGGGCGTCGCATCGGGAACTGGACGAGCGAACACCAAAGCCGTGGCAGCCGCATCATCCCCATGCCAGCGTCGTGCCAGTGCCGCCCGGGAAAATCACCGAACAACAGCGCCGCATCTGAACGAGCCGGTTTCGCTTGGCACCGCGGAACGTTCGGGCCTGCGCCTGCCACCCGGGTTGGGTTAGGCCAGCATGGGCTGCGGTACCGCGTCAGCGGCCCACTGGGTGCCTCTTATGGCATTGGCCAGGATGCGCTTGTTGTCGCGGCTGCGCCGTGCATGCTCGCGCATCAAGGCCTCGGCCCTCGCGCCCTCGCGAGCCTCGATGGCTTGGACTATGTCTTCATGGTCGAGCTGTGCCCGTTGCACGAACGACAGTTCGATGGCCGGCAGGCCGCTGGTGCCCAGTGCACCCGGCCCAGCCATGGGTGTCTTGGCAACGTGCTCCAGCGCGGAAGCCAGCACCGGGTTGCCCACCGCGTGGACCAGCACATGGTGGAAGCGCGCGTTCACCGCGGCCCAACTCACCGTGTCCACCGCCTCCTCGGCGACGACGGCTGCCTTCACGATCTCGCGACCTTGTTCGACACAGCTGCGCAACTCGGCCAGCGTCCGCGGCAATACGCCTTGCTCGGCCAGCAGGCGTACCGCCATGCCTTCGAGCGTGCCCCGGACATCGATCGCCATGGCGACTTCGTCCAGCGTCACCTGCCGCACCCGGAAGCCCCTGCGGGGCAGCCGCTCCAGTAACCCCTCTTTTTCGAGCTCGCCGAGTGCAAGGCGCAACGGTGTGCGCGACACGCCCAACTCGACCGAGCACTGGACTTCCAGGACCCGTTCGCCCGGCTGCAGCAGGCCCCCGAGGATACGGCGCCGCAGTTCCGCAGTGACACGTTCGATTTGAGAGGCCATGCACGCATTATCGCCCTCCGACTGGTGGCTTCATTGCCGCCATGGCAGTGGTGCATGCATTGCCTTGCCCAGGATTGATGCAAGGCGCCGCCGCCCCCACGGCGGCAACGACGGCCGCGTCGTCCGCCTGTGCCACCTCGGAAAGCAGTTGCCCCGTGGACGGGTTGATGCTCTGCAGCGTGCGGCCCGCCTCCGCGTCATGCCAGCGCCCATCCCAGTACAGGCCGCTGGAGCGGGGCAGCAGCTCGGGCACCAGTGCGCTCAGGTCCTGGGCCTCGGGCGCGCCGGGGCGTGCAGCGCCCGTGCCCGCGATACCGGGTGTGGTCATTCGTCGTCCTCTTGCGAGCGGGTCATGCCCGATGACAGGGCGGGACTGCACCCCGGGGGACGTGCACGTCGAGCACGTCCCGGGCGGCGGCGCGCAACGCCTGTACCGCTGCCGCTATGGCGGCATCGAGCTCGTCGGAGCGTGCTACGAGGCCTGTCATCAGGTATCGCGCCGTGCGTCGCTTGGAAGGCGCTATGGCGCAGAACGGGAGAGCAGGCTGCCGAAGCCTTGCGCTTCACAACCTACC
>JAEYPG010000587.1 GCA_023410975.1 Pseudomonadota bacterium | reverse complement strand
ACGACGCGCTGATGGAGCGCGCGTCCGACAGCCTGACCCAGGCCGAGAAGGAGATGATCGTGGTGGCGGTCAGCGCCGACCACGGCTGCCTGTACTGCGTGGTCGCCCACGGCGCGATCCTGCGCATCCTCGCCAAGGACGCGCAGCTGGCCGACCAGATCGCGGTCAACTACCGCACCGCGCCGATTTCCGAACGCCAGCGCACCATGCTGGATTTCGCCCTGCACCTGGCCGCCGGGCGCGGCGTGCTGGACGACGCCTGGCAGGCGCGCCTGGAAGCCCAGGATTTCAGTCGCGACGACATCTGGGACATCGGCGCCATCGCCGCGCTGTTCGGGCTGTCCAACCGCCTGGTGTCCATGGCGCGCACGCCGCCCAACGACGAGTTCTACCTGCTGGGTCGCGTGCCCAGGGCGGTCGCCCGCTGAGAGCGAGGCGCAGTTCTCGGACCTGATGCGTCATGTCTTGACCAATCAGTCGAGCGTTTGAAAATGCCGCTTGCTGGCCGCGGAAACCGGTTGTTATCGTTTACGTAAAGGGCATCTGGCTGCGCCATAACCAACAACAACAATCAAGGTTAGAGGGCATCCCATGGAATCGCAGTTCGTGCTGGAAACGCGCGGCCTGACCAAGGAGTTTCGCGGCTTCACCGCAGTGGACGCCGTGGATCTGCAAGTCCGTCAGGGGCACATCCATGCCTTGATCGGCCCCAACGGGGCCGGCAAGACCACCGTGTTCAACCTGCTTACCAAGTTCCTCACGCCGACCCGTGGCGAGATCCTCTATCGCGGCAAGAACATCACCGCGATGAAGGCGAGCGAGATCGCGCGGCTCGGCCTGGTGCGCTCGTTCCAGATCTCCGCAGTGTTCGGCCACCTGAGCGTGCTGGAGAACGTGCGCGTCGCCCTGCAGCAGAAGCTGGGCAATTCCTACCAGTTCTGGAAATCCGAGCGCAGCCTGCACGCGCTCGACGAGCAGGCCATGCAGCTGCTCGCCGAGGTGGACCTGGAATCCTTCGCCGACACCCTGGCCATCGAGCTGCCCTACGGTCGCAAGCGCGCGCTGGAGCTGGCCACCACCCTGGCGCTGGACCCCGTCGTGCTGCTGCTCGACGAGCCGACTCAGGGCATGGGCAGCGAAGACGTCGACATGGTGGTCGCCCTGGTGCGCCGCGCGGCCGTCAACCGCACGGTGCTGATGGTCGAGCACAACCTCAGCGTGGTCAGCCGCCTGTGCGACCGCATCACCGTGCTGGCGCGCGGCGCGGTGCTCGCCGAGGGCGACTACGACAGCGTTTCGGCCAACCCGCAGGTGCGCGAGGCCTACCTGGGCAGCGAAGCCGCCGCCGTGGAGGCCCAGCCATGAAACCGACCGCCGAGCGTCATCAACTGCAGGTCAGCGACCTGCACGCCTTCTACGGCGAATCGCACATCCTGCATGGCGTCGACCTGGTGGTCGGGCGCGGCGAGCTGGTCACACTGCTCGGGCGCAACGGTTCCGGGCGCACCACCACCCTGCGCGCCATCATGAACCTGGTGGGTCGGCGCACCGGCTCGATCCTGGTCAATGGCAACGAGACCCTCGGCATGCCGGCGCACCAGATTCCGCGCCTGGGGGTCGGCTACTGCCCGGAGGAACGCGGCATCTTCGCCAGCCTCAGCGTCGAGGAAAACCTCCTGCTGCCACCCACCGTGCGCAGCGGCGGCATGGGCCTGGACGAGCTCTACGAGATGTTCCCCAACCTCTACGAACGCCGCTTCAGCCAGGGCACGCGGCTGTCCGGCGGCGAACAGCAGATGCTCGCCATGGCGCGCATCCTGCGCACCGGCGCCAACCTGCTGCTGCTCGACGAGATCACCGAGGGCCTGGCGCCGGTGATCGTGCAGAAGCTCGGCGAGGTGCTCATCAAGCTCAAGCAGCGCGGGCTGACCATCGTGCTGGTGGAGCAGAACTTCCGCTTCGCCGCGCCGCTGGCCGACCGGCACTACGTGATGGAACACGGCCGCATCGTCGAGGAGATCAAGGCGGCGGACCTGGACGCCAGAAAGGACTTTCTCAACCGTTGTCTGGGGGTGTGAACCCTGCTTTCGACAAGGCAGGCAGCAAGCGGCCGCACGGGATGCGGCCGGTAAAACAATAAAAACAATCGTGAGGGATTTGAGCCATGAACTTTGTCCGCAACAGCGCCAGCGCCATCCTGGCTTCCAGCCTGATCGCCGCAACTGCCCAGGCGCAGATCAGCAACAACGAGATCCGCATCGGCTACCTCGCCGACATGTCCGGCACCTACCGCGACCTCTCCGGCCCCGGCGGCCTGGAGGCGCTGAAGATGGCGGTGGAAGACTTCGGGGGCACGGTTGACGGCAAGAAGATCGTGCTGTTCAACGCCGACGACCTGAACAAGCCGGACGTCGGTGCCAACACCGTGCGCCAGTGGATCGACGAACGTAACGTCGACATGGTGACCGGCCTGGTCGCCAGTTCCGTGGTGCTGGCCGCGAGCAAGGTGGTGGAGCAGGGCGGCAAGCTGGCGCTGATCTCCGGCGCGGCGGCCTCCAGCCTGACCAACGAGCACTGCTCGCCCAACCATATCCACTGGACCTACGACACCTTCGCCCTGGCCAACGGCACCGCCAACGCGGTGCTCAAGGACGGCGGCAAGAGCTGGTACATCCTCACCGCCGACTACGCCTTCGGCCACTCGATGGAAGCCGACATCAAGAAGGTGGTCCAGGCCGAGGGCGGCAGCGTGGTCGGCGCCGTGCGCCACCCGTTCCCGAGCAGCGACTTCTCCTCCTACATCCTGCAGGCGCAGGGTTCCGGTGCCGACGTGGTCGCCCTGGCCAACGCCGGCGCCGACACCGTCAACTCGCTGAAGACCGCCAGCGAATTCGGCGTGACGCAATCCGGCCAGCGGCTCGCCGGCATGGTGGTGTTCCTCAACGACATCCATGCCATGGGCCTGGAGGTGACCCAGGGCCTGATGCTGACCACCGGCTGGTACTGGGACATGAACGAGGAAACCCGCGCCTGGGCCGAGCGCTACCAGAAGCGCGTGGGCAGCAAGCCGACCATGGTGCACGCCGGCATCTACTCGGCCACCACCCATTACCTGAACGCGGTGAAGCAGACCGGCAGCGACGACACCGCGACCGTGCGCGCGCAGATGGCCAAGACCCCGGTGAACGACATGTTCGCCAAGAACGGCCGCATCCGCGAGGACGGCCGCATGGTCCACGACATGTACCTGGTCAAGGTCAAGACCCCGGCCGAGTCCAAGGGCGAATGGGACCTGTACCAGATGGTCCGCACCATCCCGGGCGACGAAGCCTTCCGGCCGCTCGCCGAGAGCCAGTGCAAGCTGGTGGCCAAGAACTGAGCGAGCGCTGAGCCAGCCCACCCGCCGGCCGTCAGCGGCCGGCGGGTGCCGCGGAACTTCACGACGGTGGTGAATCATGACTCTCGTTTTCGGCGTCCCCCTGAGCGTGCTGCTCGGGCAGCTGCTGCTCGGCCTGATCAACGGCTCGTTCTACGCGCTGTTGAGCCTAGGCCTGGCGATCATCTTCGGCTTGCTGCGCATCATCAACTTCGCCCATGGCGCGCAGTACATGCTCGGCGCCTTCGCCGCGTTCCTCGGCCTGAACTACCTGGGCGTCAACTACTGGGCGGCGCTGCTGCTCTCGCCGCTGCTGATCGGCCTGCTGGGCATGGCCATCGAGCGCGGCCTGCTGCGGCGCATCGCCGGTGAGGATCACCTCTACGGCCTGCTGCTGACCTTCGGCCTGGCGCTGATCGTCGAGGGCAGCTTCGTCAAGCTGTTCGGCGTCTCCGGCTCGTCCTACCCGATGCCCGAGGCCCTCAAGGGCGGCTACAACCTGGGCTTCATGTTCCTGCCCACCTACCGCGCCTGGGTGATCGTCGCCGCGCTGCTGGTGTGCTTCGCCACCTGGTACATGATCGAGCGCACCCGGCTGGGCTCCTACCTGCGCGCCGGCACCGAGAACCCCAAGCTGATGCAGGCGTTCGGCATCAACGTGCCGCTGCTGGTCACCCTCACCTACGGCTACGGCGTGGCCCTGGCGGCGTTCGCCGGCGTGCTGGCCGCGCCCATCTATGCGGTGACGCCGGGCATGGGCGCCAACCTGCTGATCGTGGTGTTCGCCGTGGTGGTCATCGGCGGCATGGGTTCGATCATGGGCGCGATCATCACCGGTCTGGCCATGGGCCTGATCGAAGGCCTGACCAAGGTGTTCTACCCGGAGGCCGCCAACACGGTGATCTTCGTGATCATGGTGCTGGTGCTGCTGGTGCGTCCGGCGGGCCTGTTCGGTAAGGAGGCGTGAGCATGTCGAGTCAAGAAAGCGTTGCAGCGGTGCCGCTGGCGGTACGGGCCAATGTCGAACGCGAACGGCGGCGTGCCGCGACGCGCCGCCGGCAGCTGTTCTACCTGGCGCTGCTGGGCCTGGCGCTGCTGGCGCCGCTGGCCATCTACCCGGTGTTCCTGATGAAGCTGCTGTGCTTCGCCCTGTTCGCCTGCGCCTTCAACCTGCTGCTCGGCTACGCGGGCTTGCTGTCCTTCGGCCACGCGGCGTTCTTCGCCTGTGGCGGCTACATCACCGGTCACATGCTGAGCACGTACAGCGGGTTGAGCACCGAGCTGGGCATCCTCGCCGGCACGCTGGCCTCGACGCTGCTGGGGCTGATCTTCGGCCTGCTGGCGATCCGCAGGCAGGGCATCTACTTCGCGATGATCACCCTGGCGCTGGCGCAGATGGTGTTCTTCGTCTTCGTCCAGGCGCCGTTCACCGGCGGCGAGAACGGCCTGCAGGGCGTACCGCGCGGCCACCTGTTCGGCCTGATCGACATGCAGAACAACCTGGCGCTGTACTACGTCGTGCTGGCGGTGTTCGTGTTCGGCTTCGCGGTCATCCAGCGCACCATTCATTCGCCCTACGGCCAGGTGCTCAAGGCGATCCGCGAGAACGAACCGCGCGCGGTGTCGCTCGGCTACAACGTCGACGCGCACAAGCTGCTGGCCTTCGTGATCTCGTCGGCGCTGGCCGGCCTGGCGGGGGCGACCAAGACCGTGGTGTTCCAGCTGGCCTCGCTCACCGATGCGCACTGGCACATGTCCGGCGAAGTGATCCTGATGACCCTGCTCGGCGGCGTGGGCACGCTGCTCGGCCCGCTGGTCGGCGCCACGGTGGTGGTCACGCTGCAGAGCTCGCTGTCCAACGGCCCGCTGGGCGAGTGGGTGCATGTGATCCTCGGGGTGATCTTCGTGCTCTGCGTGCTGCTGTTCCGCTCCGGCATCGTCGGCTGGCTGGAGCGCCTGGTGAAGCGCAACTTCAAGTGAGCCGCCCCCTCGGCACAGGAGAATCGCCATGCCCTGTTACAGCCTCGATGGCCTGACGCCGGTGGTGCATCCCAGCGCCTTCGTGCACCCCACCGCGGTGCTCATCGGCGATGTGATCGTCGGCCCCGGTTGCTACGTCGGCCCGCTGGCCAGCCTGCGTGGCGACTTCGGGCGCATCCTCCTGGAGGAGGGCGCCAACCTGCAGGACACCTGCGTCATGCACGGCTTTCCGGACAGCGACACGGTGGTCGAGCGGCACGGCCATATCGGCCATGGCGCGGTGATCCACGGCTGCCGGATCGGCGCCGACGCGCTGATCGGCATGAACGCGGTGGTGATGGACCGCGCCTCGATCGGCGCGCGATCGTTCGTGTCGGCCTCGGCCTTCGTCAAGGCGGGCTTCACCTGCGAGCCGCAATCGCTGGTAATGGGCACGCCGGCCAGCGTTAAGCGCCTGCTCGGCGACGAGGAAGTCGCCTGGAAGCAGGCCGCCACGCGCGAGTATCAGCTGCTCGCCCAGCGCTGCCGCCAGAGCCTGGTGGAATGCCAGCCGTTGAGCGCGCCGGAGCCGGGGCGCCGGCATGTCTGGTCAAGCGAGTTGCGGCCGAAGGCGGAACGGCAGCCCTGATGCCGGCGGGCAGACAGCCCCGCGGTGGCGGGGCTGCGCCGGGCTCAGGCGTTCTGCCAGCGCGCGCTGCGCTTTTCCAGGAAGGCATTCACGCCTTCGCGCTGGTCCTCGGTATCGAACAGCTCGACGAACAGATCCCGCTCATCCGCCCAGCCCTGGGCATGCGGCGCGCTGCGCGCGTTCATCACCAGGCGCTTGCAGCGGCTGACCGAGGAGGGACTCTGCGCATGCACGCGCTCGGCCAGTTGCAGGGCGAACGCCAGCGCCTCGCCGCGCGGCACCACTTCCTCGACCAGGCCGATGCGCTCGGCCTTCTGCGCGCTGACGCGCTCGCCGCAGAGGATCATGCGCTTGGCCCAGCCTTCGCCCACCAGCCAGGGCAGATTCTGGGTGCCGCCGGCGCACGGCAGCAGGCCGACGCTGGCCTCCGGCAGCGCCATCTGCGCCTGCTCCTCGGCGATGCGGATGTCGCAGGCCAGCGCGCATTCCAGGCCGCCGCCCATGGCGTAGCCGTTGATCGCGGCGATGGACACGCCGCGGAAATGACTCAGCGCCGTGAAGGCGCGGCCGAACAGCTCGGCGACCTCGCGGGCGGCGGTCTTGTCGCCGTCGGCGAACTGCTTGAGATCGGCCCCGGCGGAGAAGAACTTGTCGCCCTGGCCGGTGATGACCAGCGCGTAGACATTCGGGTCGTCGTTGAGCTGCCCGATCAACTGGTCCAGGGCGGCCAGCGATTCGCGGTCCCAGGTGTTGGCCGGCGGGTTGGCGATGGTCAACAGGGCGGTGTGCCCGTGCATGGCGAGCTGAATCTTGGCTGGGCTCATGGCGGTTCCTTGTGATGAGGTCGAGGCCCGATGCTAGCAGCGGGAAAATCGTAAACCCACGGTGCTGGACGCAGAGGTAATCTGCGTTTTTGCACGGATGGCATTCGGAGGCGGCTGTGGATTGGGACAACCTGCGTTACTTCCTCGAACTGGCGCGTGCCGGCCGGCTGACCGCGGCCGCGCGGCGCCTGGGCGTCGACCACACCACGGTGGCGCGGCGCGTGCAGGCGCTGGAGAAGGCCCTCGACCGCCAGTTGTTCATCCGCGCCAAGGCCGGCTATCGCCTGTCCGAAGCGGGACGTGAACTGCTCGCCCAGGCCGAGGCGATGGAAAGCGCCGTCGCCTCCATCGAGCAACCGAGCCTGAGCGCCGACCGCCTCTCCGGGCAGGTGCGCATCGGCGCCACCGAGGGTTACGGCACGCTGATGCTCGCCGGCCATCTGGCCAGCCTGACGCGCAGCTACCCGCACCTGGGCGTGGACCTGCTGGCGGTGCCGCGCTCGGTGCGCCTGGCGCGCAACGAGGCGGACATCGTCATCACCCTGGAGCGCCCCGAACGCGGGCCCTACGTGATCACCAAGCTCACCGACTACGTGCTGCGCCTGTACGCCTCGGAAGCCTACCTGGCGTCCCACCCGCCGATCCGCAGTCGCGAAGACCTCGGCGAGCACGTGTTCGTCAGCTACATCGAGGACCTGCTGTACAGCAAGGAGCTGTTCTACCTCGACGAAATCGTCCGGCCGCGCCAGCACTCGCTGCGCAGCACCAGCATCCTCGCCCAGCAGGAGGCCGTCGCCGCCGGCGCCGGGCTGGCGATCCTGCCGGCGTTCGCCGCGCGCCGCGAGCCGCTGCTCAAGGGCGTGCTGGTCGACGAGATCGAGTTCACCCGCACCTTCTGGATGCTCATGCCCGTGGAAAACAAGGACCTGGCGCGCATGCGTGTGTGCTGGGATTTCCTGCGCGAAGTCGCGGCCAGCAGCCACGACCTGATGATGGGCCGCGCATGACCCGCGACGGCCGGGGCAGCATTTCCGTGCGGCTGGTGGAGCAGGCGCTGCTGGCCTTCACCTCGCCGCAGCGACCGGCCGAGGACCTGCTGCGCCAGCTTGGAATGGTGACGATCGACCTGCGCGACGCCGAGGCGCGGGTCGAGGTGGCGCAGTACAGCCGGCTGTGGCGCCGACTGGCGCGGCACTTCGACGACGAGTTCTTCGGCATGGATGCGCGGCGGCTGCGCGCGGGCAGCTTCGCCTTCGTCTGCCGCGCGGCGATGGGCCAGCCGACCCTGGAACGCGCGCTGCGGGTGGCACTGGAGTTCTTCGCCCTGGCCTTCGAGCGCTTCCGCGCCGACCTGCAGCGCAGCCAGAGCCTGGCGGAGGTCGTCCTGCTGGAGGCCGACGAGCGGCCGCTGCGCGCGTTCGGCTATTTCACCTTCTGGATGCTCCTGCACGGTCTGGCCTGCTGGCTGACCGGGCGGCGCATCCCGCTGCTGGCCGTCGAACTGCGCTGCGCCGAGCCGGCCTACACCGACGACTATCGGGTGATGTTCTCCGACAACCTGCGTTTCGCCCAGGCCAGCACGCGGATCATCTTCGCCGCCGCCGTGCTCGACCTGCCGGTGCGTCGCAGCGAAGCGGAACTGCAGGCCTTCCTGGCCCAGGCGCCGGCCAACATCCTGGTCCGCTACCGCGACAACACCAGCCTGGCCAGCCGCATCAAGGCCCAGCTGCGCGCCCTGCCGGCCGAGCAGTGGCCGAGCGGCGACCAGCTGGCGCGCCAGTGCTGCCTGGCGCCCTCGACCCTGCGTCGCCGCCTGGCCGAGGCCGGCCTGCCGTACCAGGCGATCAAGGATCTGGTGCGCCAGGAGATGGCCACGCTATGGCTGGCCGATGCGACGCTCACCTACACGCAGATCGCCGAGCGACTGGGCTTTGCCGAGGCCAGCTCGTTCTACCGGGCGTTTCGCAAGTGGACCGGCACCAATCCGGGCCAGTACCGCGCACTGATCCTCGGCGCGCCGATTGGCGAAAACGGTCAGGCAGATTGAGACGAGCGACCATTGTCCGCGCCATTGGGGCTGCCGAAGATGACGCGGACCTGATTGCGAGGGCGGTGCCATGGACATCAAGGACAAGGTTTTCCTGATCACCGGGGGCGCTTCGGGCCTCGGCGCAGCGGCGGCCGAAGGGTTGCTGGCGGCCGGCGCCCGGGTGCTGCTGGCAGACATCAACGCCGAGGCGCTGGATGAGCGCGTGCGCGCCCTGGGCGCCCATGCGCGCGGCGTGGTCACCGATGTGTGCGACGCGGCGGCCGCCCAGGCCGCGGTGAACGCGGCGCGGGAGCACTTCGGCGCGTTGCACGGCCTGGTCAACTGCGCGGGGGTGGCCAGCGGCGAGCGCATCCTCGGTCGCCAGGGTCCGCATGGCCTGGACAGCTTCGCCCGGGTGATCGGCCTCA
>JAEYPG010000389.1 GCA_023410975.1 Pseudomonadota bacterium | reverse complement strand
CCCTGGCCCCTCATCAGTGCCAGGATCCTCTCGCGCGGGATCACGCCGCAGCGCTGCGCCCACTCGTCGTACTGGCGCGCCATGTCGGCCACGCGTTCCGGATGGAGCGCCGAGAGGTCGTTCAGCTCGGTTCGGTCGGCCTCCATGTCGTAGAGCTCCCAGGCACCGGGGTAGTTGCGAACGAGCTTCCAACGGCCGATGCGCACCGCGGCGTTGCCTTCATGCTCCCAGAACATCGGCGCTCGTTCGGACAGCTCGCCATGAAGCGCAGCGGCCAGCGACTGGCCTTCCAGCGGCTCGACAGGGCGACCCTCGAAACTGGTCGGATACGGTGTGCCCGTCAGGTCCAGGATCGTGGCCATGATGTCGGGCAGGTAGCCCGGCGTGTGCCGGATGCTGCCCTTGTCATGGATGCCCGCAGGCCAGTGCACGATCAGCGGCGTCGAGATACCGCCCTCGTGAATCCAGTGCTTGTACAGGCGAAAGGGCGTGTTGGAGAGGTTGGCCCACGCGGTGCCATAGCTCTGGTAAGTGTTCTCGGGTCCCGGCATGAGCGAGGGGTCGTTGCCGAAACGCACCGGCTCGCCGCTGCGGGTGTGGGAGCGGGCGATCATCAGCTTGTTGACCAGCTCGTCAATGGTCACGTCCTCGGGAATGTCCTCGGCGCAGGCCCCGTTGTCGGAGAGAAAGATGACGAGGGTGTTGTCGAAGCTGCCCGTGCGCCGCAGTGCCTGCAGGATGCGGCCGATACCCTGGTCCATGCGGTCGATCTGCGCCGCATAGACTTCCATGCAGCGCAGCAGCCAGTCCTTGTGCTCGGCGGCGCTCCAGGGTGGCTGCGTGGGATCGCGCTCGGTCAGCTTCCATGCGTCGTTCAGGATCCCCGACTGCACCAACCGCTGCAGCCGCTGCTCGCGCAGCTCGTCCCAGCCCTTGTCGAACCGGCCCTTGTACTTGGCGATGTCCTCGTCGTGCGCATGCAGCGGCCAGTGTGGCGCGGTGTAGGCCACGTAGGTGAAGAACGGGGCGTCCGGCGACGTCCGGTGATGCTGCTCGATGTAGCGCACCGCCTGGTCGCTGACGGCATCGGTGTAGAAGAAGCCGGCATCGCTGCGGGCCTCGTGCTCGATGTTCTCGTTGCCGCGCGTCAAGGTATTCGGGTCGTAAAAGCTGCCCGCGCCTATGATCGTGCCGAAGAACTCGTCGAAGCCCCGCTGCAGCGGCCAGCTGTCGGTAGGCTGCGTCAGGTTGCTGGACACGTGCCACTTGCCGCTCATGTACGTGCGGTAGCCGGCGGCCTTGAGCACCTCCGGAATAGTCACGCAGCGCTGGTTCAAGTTGCCGGCATAGCCTTCGGGGCCGCTGTCGTATGTGAGAATGCCCACGCCGGTCTGGTGCGGGTGCAACCCGGTGAGCATGGACGCGCGCGACGGACTGCAGCGTGCCGTGTTGTAGAACTGCGAGAAGCGCAACCCGGCGGCGGCCAGCGCGTCGAGGTTCGGCGTCTCGATCTCGCCGCCGAAGCAGCCAATGTCCGAGTAGCCCATGTCGTCGTTGAGGATGAGCACGACGTTGGGTCGGGTGGTGATCATGGCGTCTCCCATGTTCAAGAAGCTTGCAGCCGGGCGCCCGTGCCCGGGTCGAAGAGGTGGACCTTCTCCGGCGCGAAGCTCAGGAAAACCGATCGACCCTCGTGCACTTCGGGCAGGTGATCGGTCTTGAGCTTGACCGGCGCGTCGTGTCCGGCCACGCGCAACGTAAGCACGCAGCTGTCGCCCAGGTCCTCGATGCGCGCGACTTCGGCCGACAGGCCGCTGGGCGAGAGCCGAAGGTCGGTCGGCCGCACACCTAGCGTCACTGGCTGCGGCGCGCCGGGCGCGCACGGCGCCGGCAGCCGCTGACCCGCAACCTCCACCGCGGCGCCTTGCCAGTGGCCCTGGACGAGATTCATCGGCGGCGTGCCGATGAATCCGGCCACCGCCACGGTGGCCGGCCTTGCGAACACCTCGCGCGGCGTGCCCACCTGCACGATGCGTCCGTCCATGAAGACCGCGATGCGGTCGGCCAGCGTCAGGGCCTCTTCCTGGTCGTGCGTGACGTAGACCGTGGTGACTCCCAGCGCGCGCTGCAGCGCATGCAGCTCCAGGCGCATCTCCAGCCGCAGCTGGGCATCCAGGTTGGACAGGGGCTCATCCAGCAGGAAAAGTCTGGGCTGGCGCACGATGGCACGCGCCAGCGCGCATCGCTGCTGCTGTCCCCCGGAGAGCTGGCCCGGGCGCCGCTGCAGCAGGTGGCCGATGCCGACCTTGGCTGCTGCCTCGGCCACCGCCGCATCGATGGCCGCCTGGGGCCGCTTCATCATCTTCAACGGAAAAGCGATGTTCTCCGCCACCGTCATGTGCGGGTACAGCGCATAGCTCTGGAACACCATTGCCACGTCCCGCTCGCCGGGTTCGTGGAACGTGACGTCAACGCCGTCCATCAGCACACGGCCGCCACTGACCGTTTCCAGCCCGGCCAGGGTGCGCAACGTCGTCGTCTTGCCCGAACCCGAAGGACCGAGCAGCACGAAGAATTCCCCCGGCTCTATGGCGAGATCCACCCCGTGCAGCACCGTGGTGCTGCCGTGGCGCTTGACCACGCCCTGGAGCTCGACGCGCCCGCGCGGGCTCACCGGCGCCCTCCGCCCTTCACCGCGCCGACCGTCAGGCCCTTGACGATGTGGCGTTGGGCCACCAGGCCGATGAACAGCACCGGCGCCATGGCCAGCATCGCTGCCGCCGCGAGCCGCGCCCACTGCGTCTGCTCCACCGAGATGAAGTTGAACATCGCCACCGTCACCGGGCGCACCCGGTTGCCGCCCAGCACCACCGCGAACATGAACTCGTTCCATGCGTTGAGGAAGACAAAAATGGTTGTCACTGCAATGCCACCCTTCACTTGCGGCAGGATCACGTGCCACAGGGCACCCAGGCGGCCCGCGCGGTCCAGCAGCGCCGCTTCCTCCATCTCCAGGGGCACGTCCTCGAAGTACGAGACCATCAGCCAGATGGCGAAGGGCAGCGAGAAGGTCAGGTAGATGGCGACCAGCCCCGTGTAGCTGTCGAGCAGTCCCAGCTTCTGCAACGTCAGGTAGTACGGGATGATCAACCCCACGGGGGGCAGCATCTGCGTGGCCAGCACGTAGAAGCCTGATGCCCGCTTGGCCGGGTAGCGCAGGCGCGCCAGCGCATAGGCTGCCGGCAAGGCCAACAGCATCGTCAGCAGCGTGGCCGAAGTCGAAACCACGAGGCTGCACACGAGGTTGGGCAGGATGGACGAAGCGCCAAAGAGCACCTCCCGGTAGTGCTGCAGCGTCGGCGTGAACCAGAGCACTGGCGGATAGGCCAGTACATCGCGCTCGCTCTTGAAGGACGTGAGCAGTGCCCACAACACCGGGAAAGCCCAAAGCGAGAGGCCGAAGCCCGCAACGGCGGCCAGTGCGAGCCGGCGTGCCAGGGGTCGTTGCCTCATGCGCGCCCCCGCCGCAACGTGAACATCACATAGGCGATGGCCACCGTGATGGAGAGCAGCACCATCGCGAGCGCCGAACCGTAGCCCAGGTTCAGCTCGGTGAACGAGGTGCGGTAGGCATACAGGTTCAGGATCTCGGTGGCCGAGCCCGGTCCGCCGCCGGTGGCGGCAAAGATCGCCGCGAACGCCGAGAGCGCGGTCATCGTGCGCAGGATCACCACCATCACGACGGCCGGCCGGATCAGCGGCAACGTGATGTGGACGAAGCGCTGCCACGCGCCGGCGCGGTCCAGCCGAGCCGCCTCATAGACGTTGGGTGGCAGTGTGGACAGCGTGGCCAGCAGCACCAAGAAGGCGAATGGCGTCCACTGCCAGGTGTGAATGGCAATCACGCAGACCAGGGCCAGCTGCGGGTCTTCCAGCCAGAGAGGGCTGTCCAGTCCGAGCGCGCGTGTGACCAGGTCAACAAGGCCGAAATCTTGCGCCAGGACCAGCGTGCGCCAGAACAGGCCCACGACCACGGGCGCCAGCACGATCGGGACGATGGCGGCCAGACGCAACAGCCCCTGGCCGCGCGGGATCTGCAGCACCAGCAGCGCCAGCGAGAGCCCCAGCAGCACCTGCAGCACAACGGTGGAGCCGGTGTAGACCGCAGTGAGCGCCAGCGAACTCCAGAAGCGCGGGTCGCCGGCCATCTGAATGTAGTTCCCCGCACCCACGAAGCCGCTGAGCCAGGGCATGCCCATGTCCAGCCGCCACAGGCTGTTCCAGGCCAAGTAGACCAGCGGTGCCGTCGTCGTGGCCAGCAGCGCCGCCAGCGCCGGCGCAAACAGCACCAGCGCAAAGCGCCGCTCCTGCTGCTCCAGCGTGCGCGTGCGAGGACGCGAAGCGGTGGCCATCAGCTCTTAAGCACCTGCTGGATGCGCGCCTGGGCCTCATCGAGCGCTTCCTTGGGCTTCCTCTGGCCCACCAGCGCCGCCTGGATCGCGGTGGCCATCGTCTCTCCCACGGCCGGCCACTGCGGCACGCGCGGACGCCATTCGACGTCAGTGTCCTGCTCCAGGGACTCAAGCGCAGCGGGGATGAAGTTGTCGCCGGCGTCCTTCATCGCCGCCGCAAACTCTGCCGAGCGCCACAGCGAAAGCCGGTTGATGCCTGAGCGCTTGGCTGGCCCGGCAAACTTCCACGATGTGCGTGCCTGGGTTTCCGCCGACGCGGCCCACTGGATGAAGAGCCACGTCGCACGCTTTTGCTTGTCGCTGAGCGCTGCGTTGATGGGAAATCCCCAGTTCCAGATCGAGGTGACCCGCTTCCCAGACGGCCCCTTGGGCCAGCGCGCATAGGCGATCTTGCCGACGACCTTGGACTTCTCCGGGTTGTTGATCACGGCAGCCGAGGAGTGCGCGTCGATGTAGGTGGCCACCGTGCCCTGCGAGAAAGCGTCGGCGATGTCCGGCCAGTTCCAGTTGCGCACGGCCGGCGGCGCGTATTGGGTCAGCGTGTCGACGTACCAGGTGAGCGCACGCACCGCTTCGGGAGAGTTGACGACGACGTTGCCGCCTTGGCCCCAGCTGCCGCCAAACCCCCGCAGCAGCGACGGGTAGATGTACATGTTCTGCCCGGCTCCGGCAAAGCCTCGCAGCGCCAGCCCCCAGACGCGGTTGGCCGGGTCGTTAAGCGCCTTTGCGTTGGCAAGCAGTTCGTCATAGGTGTCGGCCGGCTTCAGGCCCTTTGCGGCGTACAGGTCCTTGCGATAGACCTGCACCGTCACCTCGCCGTCGTACGGAATGCCGTAGGGCTTGCCGCCCACGGAGTCGGCGTCACGCCAAGCCTTGAGAATGTCGTCGTAGCGGAACCAGCCGTTGTCGGTGAGAGAGGCGTCCGCCAGATACCGGTCCAGCGGCTCCACCCACTTGTTGGAGACGTACAGCGGGTAGTACATCGGGTCGGCCGCATGCGTGGCGTAGGTGGCCGTCTTCGACGAGAAATCCAGCAGCGCCTTCTGGCGGATCTGGCCCGGCGGCACTTTTTCAAAGCGCAGCTTCACGCCGGTCAGCGCCTCGAACTGGGGCTGCAGCGAGATCAGGTTCTCGAAGTAGCTGGCCGGAATCACCATCACCGTGATCGATTCGCCTTCGGCTTGGCGCCAGTTGATCCTGGCAGCGCGGTACGGCGTCAAGTCATCGCCTTGCGCGTTTGCGCCAGCGCCCCACCCCAGTCCGCTTGCGGCCAGCAGGCCGGCCGAGCCGTAGCGCAGTGCATCGCGGCGGTTGGGCGCGGGCTGCCGGTCAAGACGTCGATCGTTCATGGGTCGGGACCTCCTCGAGGGGTGCGACAGCGATGCCGCGCCTGGATGGTGCAAGGCCCATGTATTCGTTTACATAGACACTTGCAGGACAGATGCGCAATGATCGCTTATAGCCAAGCCTTTGCTTCTGCGATATTCGAGCACGTATCCAATGAAATCGAATACATCATTCAGGTGAATCCCAAACCCTCTTCCTCGGGTGTCGCAGCATCGGGCGCTGCAACAGCCACTTCTGAAGCGCAACGCCCGAGCGCGAAGGACGTTGCTCGCCTGGCGGGCGTATCGACCGCCACGGTTTCACGGGTCATCAACTCGCCATCGCAGGTGGATGCCCGAACGCTGCACGCGGTGCGCGATGCCATGAGCAAGCTGCGCTACGTTCCGCATGGGGCGGCACGCGCTCTGCGCAGCCACCGCACGCGGATGGTGGGGGCGGTGGTGCCCTCCTTCGATTACGCGCTGTACGCGCGCACGACCAGCGCGATCCAGGCTGTTCTGGAGCCGCAGGGCCTGTCGCTGGTGCTGGCCGAGCAGCATTACGACCTAGCGACCGAAGTTCGCGTGACCGAGCAACTCATCAGCCTCGGGGTCGATGCACTGGTGTTCGTGGGCTTGGCGCACGACCCGGCATTGTTCACGCTGCTCAGCGACTACGGACGCCCCTACGTGCTGACGTGGGGCGTGGATCCGTTGCAGGCTCACCCCAGCGTGGGTTTCGACAACCGGGCGGCCACCTACGAGATGACGCGCTACCTGCTGTCCCTGGGGCACCGGCACTTCGGGCTGTTGAGCGCGCCGCCCACGGGCAACGACCGGGCAACCGAACGTGGGATCGGCGTACGCTCGGCACTGCTGCAGGCCGGGCTGCAGCTGGACGAATCTTTCGTCCGCTACGGACCTATCGACTTGGCCTCAGCCACGGCGATGATGCACGAGCTGCTGGATCTACCCGAGCCGCCGACCGCAATCATTGGCACCAATGACGTGTTTGCAGTGGGTGCAATGGTGGCTTGCCGCGAGCGCGGGGTGCACATTCCTGCTGAGATATCGATCACTGGCGTGGACAACACCGACCTGGGAGCGACCCAGACGCCCGGGCTTACGAGCATTCGCACGCCTATCGTTGAAATCGGGCGTGCTGCAGCAAAATGGTTGCTGGCGCGCATGCGCGGCGAGGCGCACCAGGCGTTTGAAACCTTTCCCTTCGAACTGGTGATCCGCGGCAGTACGGCACCGCCACGCCCATGACGGCGTGTCTCGATAACGTCAACCCGCGGGTTTAGGCCCCACCGTTGTTGTGAGAGCAACAACCGTGAGTCACACGCCTGTCGCTTCATTCGTTGAGGCCACGCCCGTACCGTTCATGCTTGGACCGACCAGGTGAACCGGTTCGCCAAGCGAAGCAGTGCCCGTGACTTGCATTCGCAAAACGCGCATGCACATGAGCAAAACATGGTTCCCTCAGGCGACATTGGACCGAAGAATGCGCAGCGCATAAGGGATTTGCCGCGATGCCAGGTCAAAAGGCCTGGGCTGTCGCGACTGCCGGCTCATCGAGACGGTGCGATCCCCTTGCACTGACCAACTCTTGTAGTGCCCATGTCGAATTCCCGCACGTCGCTGCAACGTCGCCGCCTCCTTCTGAGCGTGACGGCCAGCCTGTGGGGCTTGGTCCTCCCTCTGGCCCAGGCCCAAACCTATCCCAGCAAGCCGCTGCACCTCGTCGTGCCCTTCCCCGCCGGCGGTCCCACCGACATCGTGGCCCGTCCGTTGGCGCAGTCCCTGGGCGAGGCGCTCGGACAGTCCGTCGTCATAGACAATCGCGGCGGCGCCGGCGGGTCGATCGGCGCGGATCTGGTAGCCAAGTCGACGCCCGACGGCTACACCTTGCTCATGGGTACCGTGGGCACCAGCGCCATCAACGGCAGCCTGTACCGCAAGCTCCCCCACGACCCGGTCGCGGACTTCACTCCACTGGTCGCGGTGGCCAGTGCCCCCGTGGTCATCGCCGTCAATCCCGCCTCAGGCATCCGGACGCTGGCGGACTTGATCGCGCGCGCCAAGGCGGCGCCGGGCTCGATCGCCTATGGTTCCGCCGGCAACGGCACCCCCGGGCATCTGGCCGGCGCGCTATTCGCCAGCACCGCCGGTATCAGCCTCACGCACGTGCCCTACAAGGGCAGCGCCCCGGCAGTGCAGGACCTGCTGGGCGGGCAAATCCCGCTGATGTTCGATCCGCTGCAGTCCGTGCTGCCCCACATCCAGGCCGGCAAGCTCCACGCGCTGGCACTGACCAGCCGTCAGCGCTCCACGCTGCTGCCCAAGCTACCGACAGTGGCGGAGTCGGGACTGTCGGGCTTCGAAACCACGGCTTGGTGGGCCGTATTCGGCCCGGCCCGGCTGCCGCCCGACGTGACCGCGCGGCTGCGCAGCGAGATCACGCGCATCGTGCAGTCACCTGGCTTCGAGCAGGCCCTGACGCCCATCGGCGTACAACCACTGGCCGACCGGGCACTGTCGCTGGAGACTTTCCAGAGGAGCGAAATCGTCAAGTGGAGCAAGGCGGTACGGGATGCCAACATCAGCCTGGATTGACCAAGGAGCAGCACATTGATTCTGACTGAAGAAGAACAGGCCATGCTCGCCGGCGAGCTGGGCGAGACGGTCCGCATCGCACTCGATCATCAGATCAAGGTCGGAGATTTCTTCGGCGCGGCCAATTTCGTGCCGGTGACGCAGGCCCACATCATGGCCGACACCGAGAGCCTGGGGCAGGCCGGCGTGCAGTGGTTGGAGCACCTGGCGTCCCTGGACCATGGCGGCGCCCGTGTGCGCGTGCCCACCATTACCGACCCGCGCGGTACCGATTTCGCCAAGGCTGGCCCGCTCGGCCAAGCCCAGTGGATGCTCGACTTGGAGCGCCGCGCCATTGCCGCCTTCACCAAGCTGGGCGTGCTGATGACCGACACCTGCATCAACTACCAGACCATCCAGGCGCCCACGCGCGGCGAGCACGTGGCCTTTGGCGACACCGGCGTGGTGATCTATTCGAATGCCGTCTGCGGCGCACGCTCCAACTTCGAGGGAGGACCGTCTGCGCTGGCTGCAGGCCTGACCGGCCGCACCCCGCGCTACGGCTTTCACCTGGACGAGCACCGCCGCGCCACGCTGCGCGTGGCCGTCAGCAGCACCCCGCGCAGCCTCAACGAATGGGGCGCGCTGGGCGGCGTGATCGGCCGCCTGGCCGGCAACTACTGGCAGGTGCCCGTCGTCGAAGGGCTGGAACGCTCGCCCAGCTCGGATGAGCTCAAGCACTTCGGCGCGGCAATGGCCAGCTTCGGGTCCGTGGCGTTGTTCCATTTGGTCGGCATCACGCCCGAGGCCCACAGCCTGGCCGACGTGGGCGGCGATCGGCTAGCGGTCGCGCACTGCATCGGCCGCGACGACATCACTGAGCTGCAGCGCAGCTACGCTGTGGACAGCGGCGTGGACGTGGTGGTCTTCTCGGCGCCGCAGCTCAGCCTGTACGAGCTGCGCGATCTTTCCGCGCTGTGTGCGGGCCGGCGCTTCAAGGTGCCGCTGCTGGCCGTCACCAGCCCGCAGGTGAAGCCCGACGCAGACCGCTTCGGCTACACAGATGCCATCGAATCCGCCGGCGGCACGGTGCTCTCAGGCATGTGCTTCTACCAGTCCTACGCGCGCGAGATCGCCGAAGCACGCGGCTGGAAACGGCTGGCCACCAACAGCGCCAAGCTGGTCAACATCCTGGGCGGCTACGGCTACACGCCGATGCTGGCCTCGATGGCCGACTGCGTGCAGGCAGCCGAGACAGGGGTGCTGGCATGAGCGCGCGCGTATGGACCGCCCGTCATGGCATGGGCCCGAAAGTCTCGGGCAAGGCACTGGTGGCGCATGACGGCTTCTCCGCCCGCTACGACCTCGACCGGCTGCGCGGCGTGTTCTCGCGCCCGGCACACCGGCTTGCAGGCCAGTCCTACGTTGGCCGCATCCTGGTGCTCGACACCGCCAAAGGTGGCGTGGCCACGGCCTGGATGCTGCACGAGATGCAGTCGCGCCACATGGCGCCGCTGGCCATCGTGCTTAACCCTACAGTTGTAGTTGGGGGTATTGCTTTTGGCGCATAGTCAGCAGCGACCTGTCGCCTGGAGAGCTGCCATGGCAAGCACTACCCACGAGGACATGACGTCTCACGCGCAGCGAGAAGCAGC
>JAEYPG010000576.1 GCA_023410975.1 Pseudomonadota bacterium | reverse complement strand
CGGTCGATGACGCGGCGCGCCTTGCCGGTGAGGGTGCGCTCGATGGAGTCGGGCACCAGCACTTGCACGCGGGTGCTGATGCCCACCAGCGTCTTGATGCGGTGCTGCACCCAGTGGGCGATCTCTTCCACGACGGCGGGCGACTGCGGCCCCAGCGCGGGCTGCAGCTCGCAGCGCACCAGCACCTCGTCCAGCAGCCCCTCGCGCATCACCTGCACCTGGTACTGCCCCGAGAGCTTGTCGTGCTGCAGCACGATCTCCTCGATCTGCGTCGGGAACACGTTCACGCCGCGGATGATCAGCATGTCGTCGCTGCGCCCCACGATCTTGCCCATGCGCCGGAACGCGCGCGAAGTCGGCGCCAGCAGCCGCGTGAGGTCTCGCGTGCGGTAGCGGATGATGGGCAGCGCCTCCTTGGTCAGCGAGGTGAAGACGAGCTCGCCCTCCTCCCCGTCGGGCAGCACCTCGCCGGTCTCGGGATCGACGATCTCGGGATAGAAGTGGTCTTCCCAGATCACCGGGCCGTCCTTGGACTCCACGCACTCGCTGGCCACGCCCGGGCCCATCACCTCCGACAGCCCGTAGATGTCCACCGCGTCGATGCCCGCCTTGCCCTCGATCTCCCGGCGCATCGCCTCCGTCCAGGGCTCGGCGCCGAAGATGCCCACCTTCAGGCTGCATTCCCGCGCATCAAGGCCTTGCCGCGTGAACTCCTCGATGATCACCTGCATGTAGCTGGGCGTGACCATGATGATGTCGGGCTGGAAGTCGCGGATGAGCTGCACCTGCTTCTCCGTCTGCCCGCCCGACATCGGGATCACGGTGCAGCCCAGCCGCTCCGCGCCGTAGTGCGCGCCCAGCCCGCCGGTGAACAGCCCGTAGCCGTAGGCCACGTGCACGATGTCGCCGGCGCGCCCGCCCGCGGCGCGGATGGAGCGCGCCACCAGGCTGGCCCAGTGGTCAATGTCGTTGCGCGTGTAGCCCACCACCGTGGGCTTGCCGGTCGTGCCCGAAGACGCGTGCACGCGCACCACCTGCTCGCGCGGCACGGCGAACATGCCGAACGGGTAGTTCTCGCGCAGGTCGTTCTTGGTCGTGAACGGAAACTTCGCGATGTCCGCCAGCGTCTTCAGGTCCGACGGGTGCACGCCCTTGTCGTCGAAGGCGCGGCGGTAGTGCGCCACGTTCTCGTAGGCGTGCTCCAGCGTGCGGCGCAGGCGCTGCAGCTGCAGCGCCTGGATCTCGTCGCGGCTGGCGAGCTCGATGGGCTCCAAGTCGCCGGGGGCGGGTTGCTTCACGGGCATGGCTTGTCTCCTCTCGTGATGGCAGGCTCTCAGGCCTTGACCGCGGGCCGGCCCTTGGCGGTGTAGGAACGGCCGCGGAACACCGCGATGCGCTCGCCGCGCTGGTTCTCCACCGTCACGTCGTAGACGCCGGTGCGCCCGGCACGCGACACCTCGATGCAGCGCGCGGTCAGCACGTCGCCCAGGCGGCCCGGGGCAACGAAATCGATGCTGAAGCCCGAAGCCACGGTCAGCTCGTCATAGGAGTTGCAGCCGTAGGCGAAGGCCGTGTCGGCCAGCGTGGCGATGAGCCCGCCATGGCAGATGGCGTGGCCGTTGAGCATGTGCTCGCGCACCGTCATGGTCAGCGTGGCGCTGCCGGGGCCGATGGCCGTGACTTCCATGCCCAGCGCCTGCGCGGCGCGGTCCTCGGCGAACATGCCGGCGCGAACGCGCTCGGCGACTTGCTGCGGCGTCGCAGTCATTGAACCTCCTCCAAGGCTTCAGCGGTCGGTGAAGACGGGGGCGCGCTTGGCGCCGAAGGCGGCCACGCCTTCCTGGTAGTCGTGCGCGAAGCCCAGCTCGCGCTGCAGCTTCGCTTCGGCCGTGAGCGCATGCGGCAGGTCCAGCTGCTGCGCCTCGTCCATGGCCTGCCGCGTGGCCACCAGCGCCTTGGTCGGCATGCCCGCCAGCCGCTCGGCCAGTGCCTTTGCCTGCTCCATCAGCGCCGCGTCGTCCACGCAGCGCCAGATCAGCCCGATGCGCTCGGCCTCCTCCGCCGGCAGCTTGTCGCCCAGCAGCGCCAGCCCCAGCGCGCGGGCACGGCCCACCAGCCGCGGCAGCAGCCAGGTGCCGCCGCTGTCGGGCACCAGCCCGATCTTGGAGAAGGCCTGGATGAAGCTGGCCGAGCGCGCCGCCAGCACGATGTCGCCGCACAGCGCCAGGTTGGCGCCCGCGCCGGCGGCCGCGCCATTGACGGCCACCACCACCGGCACCGGCATGCTGCGCAGCCGCCGCACCAGCGGGCCGTAGTAGCGCTCGATGGCCACGCCCAGGTCCTTGGGCGGCTGGGCGGGATTGGGGCTCACCAGCGGGTCCGACAGGTCCTGCCCGGCGCAGAAAGCCCGCCCCGCGCCGGTGAGCAGCACGCAGCGCACGCCGCGGTCCGCGGCGGCGTTCTCCAGCTCGGCCCGCAGCAGCGAGTGCATCTCGCCGTTGAAGCTGTTGAGCGCTGCCGGCCGGTTCAGCGTCAGCGTGCGCACGGCGCCGCTCTGGGACTTCAGGATCAGGGACTCGGGCACCTTGCTACTCCTGCATTCAAGCTCGGTCGGGCTGTCCTCGTTGTTGGCAATCATTTACCGACCGTTCGGTAGATGATAGGTGCAGCACCGCTCTGAGCCAAGTCAAGAAAGGCCCGGATAAACCCTGGTTGCGGGCGTAGCGCACCGACCTGCCGTTGCTTCGGCACCGTGCCGGAGCTCGCGTCCGCTTGCGCCGCCGAGCGCAGGAGTACCGGCAAAGGCCAGAGGGCAGAATGCGTGTTCCTGCCGGCACGCCATGTGCACCAACCGGTCTTTGCAGTGCCTGCGGCTGCTGCCGCGGGAAGATGGAGCGAGGGGCGTGGCCGCCGGCTGCGCGCGCTCGATGACAAGCAAGGACGGAGACCGTGCATGAGCAACGCTTCCACGCCCGACAACGGCCAATGGTTCGCCAATTTGCTGAAATCCCAGCAGGCGGCGCTGGGCCCTTTCGCCTCGGACCAGGCCTTCGCGCCCTGGATGCAGGCCGCCACGGCCTTCACGTCCTGGCAGCAGGAAACGCTCAAGCAGATGACGTCCTTCTGGCCGATGTCGATGGCCGCGGCCATCCCGGGCTTCCCCGGCGCGGTCAACGTGGCGGCGGATAAACGCTTCTCCGCCGAGGCCTGGACCAAGCACCCAGGCTTCGACATGCTTTCCAAGAGCTACCTCGCGCAGACGCAGGCGCTGCGCCAGGCACTGGAGTCCGCGCCCATGGACGAGCGCAGCAAGTCGCAATGGGGCTTCCTGCTGCGCCAGGTCGTCGATGCGCTGAGCCCCGCCAACTGCCTGCTCACCAACCCCGAGGCGCTGCAGACGGCGGTGGACACCGGCGGGCGCAGCCTGATCGAGGGCGCGCGGCTGTTCATGGAAGACTTTGCCAAGGGCCGCGTCTCCATGACCGACGAGAAGGCCTTCGAGGTCGGCAAGAACGTGGCGCTGAGCCCGGGCAGCGTGGTGTTCGAGAACGAGCTGTTCCAGCTGCTGCAGTACGCGCCGAGCACGGAGAACGTCAAGCGCACGCCGCTGCTGATCGTGCCGCCGTGCATCAACAAGTTCTACATCCTGGACCTGCAGCCGGATAACTCGCTGGTGGCCTACGGGGTGTCGCAGGGCCACACGGTGTTCCTCGTGTCGTGGCGCAACATCGACGCCTCGCTGGGCCATCTCACCTGGGACGACTACGAGCGCCAGGGCGTGATGGTGGCCATCGACGTGGCGCGCGAGATCGCCGGCAGCGAGCAGGTCAACACCCTGGGCTTCTGCATCGGCGGCTCGCTGCTGGCGTGCACGCTGGCGGTGATGGCGGCGCAGGGCCAGCTCGACAAGGTGGCCAGCATGACGCTGCTGACCACGCTGCTGGACTTCAGCGACACCGGCGAGCTGGGGCTGATGATCACACCGCAGTCCATGGCGCTGCGCGAGGCCAGCATCGGCAAGAACGGCGTGCTGCACGGGCGGGAGCTGGCGCACATGTTCGCCGCGCTGCGCGCCAACGACCTGATCTGGCCCTACGTGGTCAACGGCTACCTGCAGGGCAAGGCGCCGCCGCCCTTCGACCTGCTGTACTGGAACGCCGACGACTCCAACCTGCCCGGACCCATGGCCTGCTTCTTCATGCGCCGGGGCTACCTGGAGAACAAGATCCGCGAGCCCGGCGGCACGCAGCAGTGCGGCGTGCCGGTGGACCTGCGCCAGGTCACGGTGCCGGCCTTCCTCTACGCCTCGCGCGAGGACCACATCGTGCCGTGGAAGAGCGCCTATGCCAGCACGCAGCTCCTGGGCGGTCCGCGCACCTTCGTGCTCGGCGCCAGCGGCCACATCGCCGGCGTGATCAACCCGCCGGCCAAGAAGAAGCGCAGCTACTGGGAGCTGCCGCCGGCCGACGCCGACGGTGCCGCGGCCTCGCCCGAGGCCGAGCTGCAGCCGGCGCTGGACCCGGACCCCGAGCACTGGTTCAAGCAGGCCCAGCAGTACCCGGGCAGCTGGTGGACCCCGTGGAGCGAGTGGCTGGCGCTGCAGGGCGGCGACGACGAGGTGCCGGCGCGCAAGACGCTGGGCAGCAAGAAGCACAAGCCCATCGAACCGGCGCCGGGCCGCTACGTGAAGGCCAAGGCGACCTGAATCAGCCCTCGGACTTCAGGCTGGGAAAGTCCTCCTCGAAGAACTCGCCGGCCTCGCGCACGCCCTGGTTGCGGCGATCGGCCTCCAGCCGGCGCAGCTCCACGCGGCGCAGCTTGCCCGAGATGGTCTTGGGCAGCTCGGTGAGGAACTCGATGCGGCGCACGCGCTTGTAGGGCGCGAGCTGGCGGCGTGCCCAGCCCAGCACGTCCAGCGCCAGCGCCGCGTCGGCCTCGCGGCCCTGCGCCAGCGTGATGAAGGCCTTGGGCACCGCCAGCCGCACCGGGTCCGGGCTGGGTACCACGGCCACCTCGGTCACGGCCGGGTGCTCCATCAGCACGCTCTCCAGCTCGAAGGGGCTGATGCGGTAGTCCGAGGCCTTGAACACGTCGTCGGCGCGCCCGACGAAAGTGAGTTAGCCCTCGGCGTCGCGCATGGCGACGTCGCCGGTGCGGTAGTAGCCGCCGCGCATCACCTCGGCGGTCTTTTCCGCGCTGTCCTCGTAGCCTGCCATCAGGCCCAGCGGGCGCGGATCGAGCTTCAGGCACACCTCGCCCTCGGTGCTCTCGTTGCCGTCGATGTCCAGCAGCGCCACCTGGTAGCCCGGCAGCGGCCGGCCCATCGAGCCCGGCTTGAGCGGCTGCCCCGGCGCGTTGCCGACCTGGGCCGTGGTTTCGGTCTGCCCGTAGCCGTCGCGCAGCGCCAGGCCCCAGGCCTCGCGCACCTGCTCGATGATCTCCGGGTTCAGCGGCTCGCCCGCGCCGATGACCTCGCGCAGCTTGAGCCGGCCGCGCCAGGCCGCCATCTCCTCCTGGATCACCATGCGCCACACCGTGGGCGGCGCGCACAGCGTGGTCACGCCGTGGCGTTCCAGCACGGCCAGCAGCGCCGGCGCGCTGAAACGCGCCACGTTGTGGATGAACACGCAGGCGCCGGCGTTCCAGGGCGCGAAGAAGCAGCTCCACGCATGCTTGGCCCAGCCGGGCGAGGAGATGTTGAGGTGCACGTCTCCCGGCTGCAGGCCGATCCAGTACATCGTGGAGAGGTGCCCCACCGGGTAGCTCTGGTGCGTGTGCAGCACCAGCTTGGGCTTGGAGGTGGTGCCGGAGGTGAAGTAGAGCAGCAGCGGGTCGCTGGCGGCCGTGGGGCCGTCCGGCTCGAACTGGGCGCTCTCCTCCTGCGACAGCGCGAAGTCGAGCCAGCCCGGCTGCGCGGCGCCCACGCAGATGCGCGTACAGCCTTCCGCCAGCCCTTCGAACTTGGCGGTCAGTGCGCTGCCGGCCACCACGTGGCGCACGTGGCCGCGCTCCAGCCGGTCGCGCAGGTCGTCGGGGGTGAGCAGCGCCGTGGCCGGGATCACGACCGCGCCGAGCTTGAAGGCGCCCAGCATGATCTCCCACAGCGCCACCTCGTTGCCCAGCATCAGCAGGATGCGATCACCGCGCTTGACCCCGTGCCGGCGCAGGAAGTTGGCCACCTGCGCCGAGCGCTCCGACATCTGGCGGAACGAGCGCTTCAGCTCGCCACCGTGCTCGTCCACGATCCACAGCGCGGGCGCGTCGTTGTCGCGCGCCATGGCGTCGAAATAGTCGAGGGCCCAGTTGAACTGCTCCAGCACGGGCCAGCGAAAGTCGCGCGCGGCCGCAACCTGGTCGGTGCGAAGGGCCAGCAACTGGTCGCGGGCGTCCAGGAAAGGCTGGCATGCCGCCGTGGCGCGGGTGTTGTCCATGTCGATGTCTCCTGCTTGTCTGATGCTCTGCGCCGGGCCGGCCCACGTGGCGGGCGTCGGCACGGCGATGCGCACCCGCCCCGCTGGGGGCGGACGCTGCGCCCGCGTGACTGTAGAAACGCGCGCGCCGGGGCACGATAGCCAAAGCGGTCAAAGTGCGTGGCGGCTATTGCCACTTCCCGATCGACCTTCGTCATGCCCCGTCTTCACGGCCTGAACACCACGTCGACCCAGTAGTTCGTCCCCTGGTAGCTCGAAGCCGGGAACAGCACCGAGTCGCCGCCGTAGGCGTACACGCCGTTGCCGCCGCTTTCCCCGTCGCGCAGCAGGTGGATCGGGCCGCTGCCCACGCCCGCGTTGCTGAAGAAGCCGTTGTCGCCCGCGTAATGGCCGTTGGGCGCGCGGTACGAGGCCACATAGACGGTACCGGCCGTCACGGGCACGGGTGGGCTGAAGCTCGCCTGCTGCCAGCCGGTGGCCGTTTCGTCGAGGAACTCGGCCGAGGCCAGCCGCGTGCCGTCGCTGGCCCAGAGGCTGCCGATGTGCGTGCCGGTGTTGCCCGCGCCCTTGTAGAAGCGGATGCCGGTGATGAAGCCCGCGATGTCCACGCGGAACTTCACGCCGACCTCCACCGCGCCCGGGTCGTCGGCCGCGGGCACCGCCGGCACCGTGGCCGGGCTCCAGCCGCTGCAGGGGCAGTCCGCGCCGGGACCCGCACCGGTGGTGAAGGACCACGACACCGTCGCGGCCAGCGGGTTGCCCGCGGCGTCCTCGATGCGCGGCTCGGTGGCGCCGCCGCGCAGCCGGGCGGTGTAGCGCGTGGATGGCTGCAGTACGCCGGCAGGCCGCAGCGTCGCGGTGCGGGTGCCGGCGTCCCAACGCACCGTCGCGGGCAGGACCGTGCCGGCGGGGTCACGCAGCAGAAAGGTCCTGGCCGTGACGGTGGCCGGGTCCAGCGCCTCTCCGAAGGTGGCCGTGACAGTGGTGGCCGTGTTCACACGCGTGGCGCCTGCGGCCGGCGTGGTCGCCGTCACGGCCGGACCGGTGCTGTCCACGCCGTAGCGGGCGACGTAGCTGCCCGCGGTGGCGGTGAAGAAGGCGTACTCCACGCCCTTGATGGCCTTCACCGTGTAGGGCACCGCGCTGCCGGCACGCCGCAGCGCGCCGAGCACGCCGTTTGCCGAGCGCAGCGGGACCATGCCTTGCAGCCCGCGGGCGCTGGGGTCGCGCGACACGGTGAAGTTGAGCACGCTCCCATTCCAGGCCAGGCCGCTGAAGGAGGAGGCGTTGCGGGCATCGAGCCAGGCGAGCATCTGCCGCGCCGACACCACCGGCACCCCGCGCGCCAGGGCCGAGGCCACCACCGCCTCGGACTCCACCGTGATGGCCTGGTCGGTGTGGGCGTTGACGGTGTAGGCGCCGTAGTAGCCCTCGGCACCGAGGGCGCGGTCCAGCAGCGTGTCCACCGTGACCGGGTAGGCCTGGCCCGACTCGTCGGTCATTTGCGTGGCGGCCTGGTACACATCGACGAAGGCGCCGTCCAGGCGCATGAAGCGCTGGGGCATGGCCGAGCCGGTGAAGATCCCCGCCACGTTCCTCACCCAGCCCGCGGGCCAGTAGTAGTAGCTCGTGTCCAGCCGCATGCCGTGCCGGGCCTGCACCTCGGCGCCGCTGCTCCAATCGCTCCAGACGATGCAGTGGTGCCGCTGCGTGGCCGGCGCAGGCAGCCCGGCGTACTTGGCGCGGAAGGCGGCAAGCTGCTCCGTGTAGGCGCTGTCCAGCGACAGCGCGGTGTAGTCGTCGCAGCGCGTGCTGGCGTGCAGGCCGAGCTCGAAACCCTCGGCGTCGTACTGCGCGGCCTCGGCGGCGCTGATCTGCGTGTCGGTGAAGATGTAGGAGGTGCCGCGCACGCACTGCCAGTCCGCCACCGAGCAGCCTGCGGGGCTTTGGGCGCGCAGGCGGTCGAAGCGCCCGGCCGTGCCGCCGTTGGCGTGGTCGTCGCCGGTCATGATGACCACCACCTTGTGGCCGTGCGGGAAATACCAGAAGCGCGGCAGCGGCTTGCGCTCCAGGTTCATGTGCGTGATCAGGTTGGCCAGCAGCCGCTGCTGCTCGTCGGCCTGCGGAATCGACACCTTGTTCAGGTCCACCCAGTCGGGCTTGGGGTCCGCGGCGGCGTTGCCATAGAACTTGTCGTCCGAGCGGATGGGCGCCAGGCCGTCACGCTCCTGCGTGGCCCACGCGGGGTTGCCCTGGCGCATGTACACCACCGAGGTGGCCAGGTCGTAGGCGAAGGCCGCGGCCTGGCCCGCGCCCACGCCGCGCAGCGTCACCGCCGGGTTGGCGGTGGCCTTGGCGACGCTGCTGTAGAGCGTGGCCAGCGCAGTGGCGCCGTTGAGGCTGTACCGGCGGGCGGCACCGTGGTACTGCATGGTCTGGTTGACGATGCCGTTGCCCACGGCATGGCCGGTGTTGACGAGCATGTAGCCCTCGGACAGCGTGTTGCCGGTACCGGAGAGGCCGAGCAACGGTGCCAGCTTGGGCACGGGTGCCATGGCGATGAGGTTGCCGCCGGCATTGACCCAGTTGGTCAGCCGGTTGACCTGCGCATCGGTGAGGGCCGTCCTGGCCAGGATCACCACGTCGTGGGCGGACAGCGTGGCGGCGCTGATGGAAGCGACATCCGCCACGGTGAAGGCATTGAAGCCCTCGCTGCGCAGGATCTCGGCGTAGTAGTTGCCGAAATTCGCGTTGCCCGAGGTCAGCACCAGGATCGGGCCGCCGGGCCCCTGCGCCGGGTTGGCGGCCTGCGCCGGCCGCATCCAGGTGACCAGAGCCACCAGCCAGGCCATGAGCAACAGGAAAAGGACGCGCTGCGTACTGCGTTCGCCCGCCGCGCAGCCACCCTGAACCATGCCGACCTCCTTCATCACGCCGTATGCGGCGTCCCTGCTTCTCCGCGGTGTCGGGCAGGTCGGGTGCCGGAGCGGCGTTGCCGAGGCAACGCAATCGCGCGCCCTTCCAGGCACGCCTCTCCTCACATCCAAGGGATGGTCAACAGCTCAACTGTTGGCACGCCCGGATGCGGACACGCTGCGATCAGGCACCCGGCAGGGCAGACCGGCCGCCCTGGGCGGCAAGATGGCGCTACGGCCGCCTCGCCACGATCTCCACCGCCGCGTAGTTCCACTGGTCGGTCGTGGGCGCCGTGTCGCGGATGGTGACCAGGGCGTTGGCCGTGGAGGGCTTGGCGGTGGCCTGCACCCAGAACGTGTCGCCTACCGCAGCGTCCACCCACTGGTGCACCAGCACCTGCCCGACCACGGGCACGCGACCCACGGCGCGGTCCCAGTCGTTGCCGACGGCAAACACCCAGTTGCCGGCCGAGACGCCCGGCAGGTACACCTCCGGCGCGCCGTCGGGCGCGCCGGAGCGGCCGGTGATTCCCGTCCCCGCCGCGTTGCTGAACGCCATCACCACCAGCGAGCCGTGGTACCCGCTGGCCTCGGGCCGCGCGGTGACGCTGGCCCGGCTCAGCACCCAGCTCGCCTTGGCCGCCCAGATCTCGGAGGTGCCGCGCTGGGTGTTGGCGCGCATCACCAGCTTCCACTCCAGGCCGGCGCCGCTCACGCGGGCGCCCTGCCTGGCGTCGGCCGGCCCGTCGTAGGCGACGAAGGCCACCAACAGGTCCGACTTGTCCGTGGTCGAGAAGGCCGGCGTCGCCAGCACGCCG
>JAEYPG010000566.1 GCA_023410975.1 Pseudomonadota bacterium | reverse complement strand
GCTGGCGCGGGTGGGCTCGATGGCCCGGCCGATGCTGTCGAGCCTGGACGCGGTGGGCGCGCCCGCCGCGGGCTGGAGCATGGCCGCGCAGCCGCCGGCCGACTGGCGACACGCCTACGTCAATCCCACGCAGCGCCTGGAGCGCAGCTACGCGCGCGGCGAGCAGCGGGTGGGGCTGCAGATGGCCTACTACGCCGCGGAGACGGCCGACAGCAAGCTCGTGAGCTCCAACAACGCCCTGGTGCAGAGTCGCCAGGGTCCCTGGGCGCTGGTGAGCCAGGACCGCCGCGAGGTGCAGCTGCCGGGCCAGGCGCTGACCTGGCGCACGGCCGAGCTGCGCAGCGGCAACGCCGACGCCAAGGAGGGCAACGCGACGCGGCTGGTGGTGTGGCGGGCCTACTGGATCAACGGCGTGCTCACCGCCAGCGACTTCCAGGCCAAGGCGCTGCTGGCGGCCAACCAGCTCCTGGGCCGGGGCGGCGACGGCGCGGTGCTGATGCTCTACACGGTCAAGGGCGGGCCGGGGCAGGCCGAGGCGGCGCTGGAGGCCTTCGCGCGCGAGCACCTGCCCACGCTCGACGCCCAGTTGCGGCGCGCCCGCGACGCGGCACCCTGAACGCCTCAGGCCGCGGCCGCGAACCCAGTCCCGCCTGCGCCGTGCCGCGCCCGCAGCGGTAGTACGTCACCGACAAGAACGCGGAACAAGGTCACGATATCCCGACTCTCTCGCCGGGCTCCGCGGTCCCGGACGACCCGTCCATCGCCGCGGCCGTGCCGAGGCCCGCGCTGAGAGCCTGAGCCCAACATGCTTTTCACTACTGCCACTTTCGTCCTGCTGTTCCTGCCGGTGGCGCTTGCAGGCTTTTTCGTGCTGGGACGCCGCTCCCAGCGTGCCGCCGCGGCGTGGCTGTTCGGTGTGTCGCTGTTCTTCTACGGCTGGTGGATGCCCAAGTTCACGCTGCTGCTGCTGGCGTCGATCGGCGTCAACTTCAGCCTGGGCCTGCGCATCGCGCGCGTGGTGGACGCGCAGGGCCAGGCCGCGGGGCGGCGCTGGCTCACGCTGGGCGTGGCTTTCAACCTGCTGCTGCTGGGCTACTTCAAGTACGCCAACTTCTTCCTGGACAACCTCAACGCGCTGGCGGGCACGCACTGGACGCTTGCGGGCGTGGTGCTGCCCATCGGCATCTCGTTCTACAGCTTCACGCAGATCGCTTTCCTGGTGGACACCTGGCATGGCAAGGTGCGCGAGTTCGAGCTGGTGCACTACGGGCTGTTCGTCACCTACTTCCCGCACCTGGTGGCGGGGCCGGTGCTGCACCACGCGCAGATGATGCCGCAGTTTGCGCGCTCAACCACCTACCGCTTCGACAGCGCCAATTTCAGCGCCGGGCTGGCCATCTTCGCCATCGGCCTGTTCAAGAAGGTGGTGCTGGCCGACGGGATCGCGCCCTATGCCGACGCCGTCTTCAACCCCGCCGATGCCGGCGCCGCGCCCGGCACGCACGAGGCCTGGCTCGCGGCGCTGGCCTACACGCTGCAGCTGTACTTCGACTTCTCGGGCTATTCCGACATGGCGATCGGCCTGTCGTGGATGTTCAACATCCGGCTGCCCTACAACTTCAACTCGCCGTACCAGGCCGCCAACATCAGCGACTTCTGGCGCCGCTGGCACATCTCGCTGTCCGCCTTCCTGCGCGACTACCTCTACATCGCGCTGGGGGGCAACCGCCACGGCGCGCTGCGCCGCTACGTCAACCTGGCCGCCACGATGGTGCTGGGCGGCCTGTGGCACGGCGCGAGCTGGGCTTTCGTGCTGTGGGGCGCGCTGCACGGCGCGTACCTGATGGCCAACCACGGCTTTCGCGCGCTGTGCGGCGAGGCGCTGTCGCGGCGGCTGCAGCGCAACCGGGCCTTCATGCTGGCGTCCTGGGCACTGACGATGCTGTGCGTGGTGGTGGCGTGGGTGTTCTTCCGCGCCGCCACGCTCGACGGCGCGCTGGCGATGCTGCGCGCCATGGCCGGCGCCGGTAATGCTTCCGAGCTGCAAGCGCTGCTGTGGAATGCGGGCCTGCAGCCGTCCACCGGGGCGCTGTGGTGCCTGGCCCTGGGAGCGCTGGCGGTGCTGGCGCCCAACAGCAACCGCATCGGCGAACGGCTGCTGGACAACGCCCGCCGCTACCCCGCCACGCGCTTGGGCGCGGGCAGCTTCGTGGCCTGCACGGCGCTGCTGCTGGTGCTCGTCAACACGGCGCGTGACGCGGTCAGCGCCTTCATCTACTTCAACTTCTGACATGGCGCGCCGCGTGGTCCACGTCCTGCTGGGCGTGCTGGGTTTCCTGCTGCTGAGCGAAGCGCTGCTGCGGATGCTGCCGGTGAGCGGCTCCACCGACAGCGGCTACCGTATCGATCCGATGGTGTTGAACTATCCGCCGCACCACGAGTGGCAGATGTCCACCGGCTGGGCCTTGTACAACCCGCAGCGCATGCGGGCCAACAACGCCGGGTTCGCAGCCGAGCACGACTTCGTGCCCGGCTCCCAGGCGGTGGCCCTGGTCGGCGACAGTTACGTCGAGGCGTCGATGCTGCCCCTGGCCGCGCGGCCGGCGGCGCAGTTGGAGCGGTGGCTGGGTGGCCAGCGCCAGGTGTACGCCATGGGCGGGCCGGGGTCGTCGCTGCTGGACTATGCCGAGCGTATCCGGCTGGCACATGAGCGCTGGGGCGTGCGCGACTTTGTCGTGCTGCTCGAGCGCGGCGACGTGCGACAAGCGCTTTGCGGCTCGGGCAACGTGCATGCGCGCTGCCTGGACCGGCACAGCCTGCAGCCGCGCACCGAGCTGCAGCCGCCGCCCTCGACGCTCAAGCGCTGGCTGCGGCACTCGGCCTTGGCGCAGTACCTCGTCAGCCAACTCAAGGTTGATTTCCGGCGGCTGCCGGCCCAGGCGTTTCCGGAACTGCTGCCCGCGCCCGCCGGCCGCGGCCCAGCGAAGCCCGCGTGGCCGCCCGGCGGTCCGCAGGAGCTGGCCGAGGCGGTGGCGCGCGAGTTCTTCGGGCGCATCAGGCCACACGTGGCGGGCCGCCTGGTGCTGGTGGTGGACAGCGACCGCCAGCGCCTGGCGCGCGGCGAGGCTCCCGACGACCCGGACCGGGACCACTTCATCCGGCTGGCCCGCGCCGCGGGCGCGATCGTCGTCGACGCCGAACCGCTGCTGCGGCAGCACTTCGAGCGTTCCAGCCTGTCGCTCGACGTCGGCCCCTACGACGGCCACCTCAACGCCCTGGGGGCGGAGCTGATGGCGCAGGCCGCGGCCCGGGCGCTGCTGGGCGATGCGCCGTGATGCGGGCGCCGGGGCCGCGCCCTCCGATGCGTTGAGGGGCCGGCCCGAGGCGGACACCGGACCCGCGCTGTCGGTGTACCGCCATCCGGATGCGCTGCCGCCCGATGCGCTGGCCCTGCTGTGCCGGGCCGAGCACGCCGGCATCGAGCTGGGGCCGGCCTGGTACCGCAACTTGCTTGCCACGCTGCCGGGCATGCGGGACGGTGCCCGCTTCCACGTGCTGCGCCACGACGGGCGGGCGGTGGCGGTGCTGCCGGTGCTGGTGGGTGG
>JAEYPG010000138.1 GCA_023410975.1 Pseudomonadota bacterium | reverse complement strand
GTCAGTGAAAGTTCACCGTTCGCCCTGAGCTTGTCGAAGGGCCTGTTGGCCGGTTGTGCCAGGGGCTTCGACAAGCTCAGCCCGAACGGGTTTTCTTTCAGTACCAATGAAGAACTGGAATGAGCCCCGGGCGGAGGCCTGCAGCGGACCCGGGATGGCGAGCAGTCCGGGCCCATGGCGTCGTTGGGGAATGGGCGTTGCCAGCTTGAGGACGACTTCCCATCGCAGGCTCGCCCAAGCGGTCCGGCCACGGGACCCGGCACCCCACCCTGAAGGCGGAGGAAGCGCGTTTGGGAGCCACCACCACCGTACTGCTCATGCTGCTGGCGGTCGCCGCCAGCAGCTTCGTCGCGCGCGCCACCGGCTGGCCGGCGCCATTGGTGCAGATCGCCCTGGGCGCCGCCGTGGGCGTCTCGCCCCTGCCCTCGGCCGTGCTCGACCCAGAGGTGTTCTTCCTGCTGTTCCTGCCGCCGCTGCTGTTCCTCGACGGTTGGCGCATTCCGAAGGACGAGCTGTTCCGCGACGCGGGCACGGTGCTCAGGCTGGCACTGGGGCTGGTGCTGTTCACGGTGCTGGGCATGGGCCTCTTCATCCACTGGCTGGTGCCGGCAATGCCGCTGCCGGTGGCGTTCGCGCTGGCCGCGGTGATCTCGCCGACCGACCCGATCGCGGTGTCTTCGGTCGCGTCACGCACGCCGATTCCGCGGCGGGTGATGCATGTGCTCGAAGGCGAAGCCTTGCTGAACGACGCCTCGGGGCTCGTCTGCATGCGTTTTGCCGTGGCCGCGGCGCTGACGAGCGCGTTCTCGCTGCCGCAGGCGCTGCTGAGCTTCCTGTGGCTCGGCCTTGGCGGGGCGGCCATCGGCACGGCACTGGCGTGGCTGGTGTCCAGCGCCCAGCAATGGGCGATCGGCCGGTTCGGCAACGCGGGCGGCAACGAGATCCTGGTCACGCTGTTGCTGCCCTTTGGCGCCTACCTGCTGGCCGAGCACGTGCACTGCTCGGGTGTGCTGGCTGCCGCCGCGGCGGGCATCACGATGAGCTTCACCGGCGACCAGCACTGGCACGGCCACAACCGCATCCAGCGCACTGCCGTGTGGGACATGGTGCAGTCGATGGCCAACGGCAGCATCTTCTTGCTGCTGGGCGAGCAGTTGCCGTCCATCGTCTCGGCGGCCGACGAGTCGGTGAAGAGTGCCGAGCACCAGTCGCCGGCGTGGCTTGGGGTCTACGTGGTGGCGATCGTGGCCGGCCTGGCCGCGTTGCGCTTTGCCTGGGTCTGGGTATCGCTCAGGACCCAGGCCTGGCGCGCGCAACGCCGTGGAGAGCCGGGGACGATGGCCAATTGGCGGCTGGTGATGGTGATGTCGCTCGCGGGCGTGCGCGGCGCCGTCACCCTGGCCGGCGTGCTGACGCTGCCCCTGGCCCTGTCCGACGGCAGGCCGTTTCCGGCACGCGATTTGGCGATCTCGCTGGCTGCCGGGGTGATCCTGCTGTCGTTGCTGGTGGCGACCTTCGGGCTGCCGCGCCTGCTGCGGGGATTGCAGTTGCCGGCCGAGCCGTCGGAGCGCACGGCCGAAGACCAGGTACGCAGGGCGGCAGCGCAAGCCGCCATCCGAGCGCTGGAGTCGGCACGGCAAGCGATGACCGCCGGCATGCCGGACCCCAGCCTCTGCACCGAGGCCGTGGCCCGCCTGGAGAGCCAGTACCGGCTGCGCATCGACAGGCTCGCCCTCGCCACGGACGACGCCGAAGAGCGTGCCAGGGCCGACAGGAACGAGCGGCAGCTTCGGCTGGTGGCACTGCGCGCAGAACGCGACGCCGTCATTCGCCACGGCCGCGAGCTGGGGCTGGCGGAGCTGGCGCAGCGCAGGCTGCTGCGCGAGATCGACCTGCTGGAGGCGCGGTACGGCGCATGAGGCCCGTGCAGCGGCGATGCCGCACGGGCGCGCGGCTCAGCGGATGCGCGAGAGGTCGTGCCGGCGCTCGACCGAGTCGTCCACCAGCGGCTGCCCGTGCAGCTTGGCCAGCGTGATGGCCAGCGTCGCGCCAAGGCTCTCGACGCTGGCCTGCTGCTTGGCGTTGAGCATGCTGCCGTCCGGCGCGAAGGCCTCGTGCGCCTTGGGCACCGCGATCTGGTCAGGCAGCACGATCGAGCCGATGCTGGAGAGGATGGTGCGCAGGTGGGGCAAGGCCCGCAGCCCGCCGAAGCCGCCCGGCGAGGCGCTCATCAGCACCACCACCTTGTTCTTGTAGGGCGCCAGGCCGTCCTGGCCGTTGACGGGGCGGGACACCCAGTCGATGACGTTCTTCAGCAGCGGTGCAATGGAACCGTTGTACTCCGGCGAGGCAATGAGGAAGCCCTGGTGGCCGAGCATCAGCTCCCGCAGCCGCACGGCGTTCTCCGGGATGCCCTGGCCGGCTTCGAGGTCGCCGTCGTAGATGGGGATCGGGAAGTCGCCGAGGTCCACCTGCGTCACCTCGGCGCCGGCGCGGCGCGCTCCCTGGGCCGCGACCGACAGCACCTTCTTGTTGAGCGACTGGCTGCGGGCGCTGCCCGCGAAGGCGAGGATCCTGGGTTTCTGGTCCATGGGCAGCGCCGCCACCTGCTCCACCGCCGATGCGTGCGTCATGACGCTGAGGCGGGCTGCCGCACGCCCATCTGCTGCTTCGGCATTGTGGTTGTTGCCGCATCCAGTTGCAGGTACGGGTCGAAGCGCTGTCGCACCGCCCGCTGGGCGGGCAGCAGGAGTCGCGCGGTGCTGGTGCCGGCGCTGCCTTGATCGGCCATGGTGATCTCCTTGTGAAGTCCGACCGGTCGAGGCGCCCGGCCGCCAAGGACCGGCGGCAAGCGCCGTACCACGCGGCCCGACACCCATCATCAGGCAAGCCGAGGCTGCTCCGCGTTGGAAGCAACGTCGCTGGAGTTGCTGCCACGCAGGTGTCCGCGGGATCGGGCTTGCCGTCCTTGCTGGCCTCTGCGTGGCCCCGGGTGAGGTTTCGCTTGCGGACGGCGTGGAGAAGGTTGCCCGCCCCGCGGACGGGCCGGGCTTTCAACACGGGCCCTCCCGAGGCAGGGCCGGCGGCACCGCTGCCCGGCGAAGGCGGCGCGTCATGACACAGGAGCAATGGAGCTGCCTGCTCCCGAAGGCCGGCTGCCGCGCGGGTTGGGCGCGCGTTCGAGGCCGCGGCACGCCACATGAGCATCGCGTTGGCGATCGAGGTGCTGCGCGAGGCCACGCGCAAACTGCAGCGCAGGCGCCAGCGCAAGCAGCTCAAGATTCACGGCAGCACCCTGCCGGCCTTGGCATAGAGCTCGGTCTTGTCGGCATTGCGCTGCAGCGGGATGGTGGCGCCGCCCAGGGCGTGTCGTCCTGTTGCGCGAGCAACGCGTGGCGCGCCGGGTGCACGCCGCTGGCACCGCTGGCGCAGGCGTTCTCGACGTTGTAGACCGGGATGTCCTTGAGCCCCAAATCGCGCACGACCAGCTGTGCTCAGGATCATGCCGCCCAGCACGTTGGCGCAGTACACGGCCTGGAGCCCGCCGCGGGACACGCTCGTGTTGCTGTGCCAGCGCCGGGAACACCATCTCGCCGGTTTCGAGGTCTCGGAACGCCAGCAATGCGGGCTCGGACACGTCGTTTCCCTGGAAGAAGCTCGGAACTTGTTGCGACTGCAGTGCTGCAAGTTTTCGTGCACGCGGGGATGCCGACAAACGAGAAGTCCGGCGTGCTCGCTAGAGAAAATCGCAAGCAGGCGAAAGCGCTGATGGTTCAAGAACCCAGCGCTTCGCCCACCACGTCGTCATGCCCGCCTTCGCAGACATGACGCTTCATTCTTGCGGCAGCTTTGCTTCGTTCAGCGGCTGCGGCCAGGCTGACATGCAATGGCCGATGGCCGATGATCGGCGGCTGGTACCGGCGCGCGGAGCGCCAGCCACCGGGCACGGCAAGCACTCGCTCTGCCAGTACCCATTCCTCATACCGATTGGCAATGCAAGGAGCCTGACCCATGGATCTTGGACTGCAGGGCAAGCGGGCGCTGGTAACGGGATCGACCGCCGGCATCGGCTGGGCCACGGCCCGCGCGCTGGCGGCCGAAGGCGCCCACGTGGTGGTCAACGGACGTTCGGCGCAGCGTGTCGAGGCGGCCGTGTCCCGGCTGCGCGGCGAGTTGCCAAACGCGCAGGTGCACGGCATCGCCGCCGACCTGGGCACGGCGGAAGGCTGCGCGCAGCTCACTGCGCAACTGCCCGACGTGGACGTGCTGGTCAACAACCTGGGCATCTTCGAGCCCAAGGCCTTCGAGCAGATTCCCGACGCCGACTGGCTGCGCTTCTTCGAGGTCAACGTGCTCAGCGGCGTGCGGCTGGCGCGCCACTACGTGGCCGGCATGCGCGCACGCAATTGGGGCCGCATCGTCTTCGTCTCCAGCGAGTCGGGGCTCAACATCCCCACGGAGATGATCCATTACGGCATGACCAAGACCGCGCAGCTCGCCGTGGCGCGCGGGCTGGCCGAGACGCTCACGCGCACAGGCGTCACCGTCAACTGCGTGCTGCCCGGGCCCACGGCCAGCGAAGGCGTGGGCGAGTTCGTGGCACGCATGGCGGCCGAGCGCGGCGTGGATGCCGCCACCATGGAGCGCGAATTCTTCGCTACCGCGCGCCCCTCCTCGGTGCTGCAGCGCTTCGCCAGCCCGGATGAGGTGGCCTCGCTCATCACCTACGTCTGCAGCGCGCGGGCCTCGGCCACCACCGGTGCGGCGCTGCGCGTGGACGGCGGCCTGGTGCGCACCATCGCCTGAGGCCGGGGAAAACGGCGCCGGCCCGTGGTGCCAATGTCAGGAACAGGAGCTGGAGTCCGGCGCTTCGAAGGGCAGCGTCACGCTGAAAGTGCTGCCCTGGCCTGGCACGCTCTTCAGCTCAAGCTGCCCGCCCATCATGGCGACCAGGCGCCGCACGATGGACAGCCCCAGCCCCGTGCCGCCGAAGCGCCGCGTGGTCGAGGAATCGGCCTGGGTGAAGGCCTCGAAGATGCGGTCCTGCGCCTCCGCAGCGATGCCGATGCCGGTATCCGCGACGTCGAAGCGCAAGATCGCCTGGCGCCCCTGGCGCTCGGTGAGCTGCGCGCTCAACGTGACGGTGCCGGCCGGCGTGAACTTCACGGCATTGCCGGCCAGGTTGATGAGTATCTGCTTGAGCCGCAGCGGGTCGCCAATCACGCGGGCCGGCAGCCCGGAGGCGGCGTCGAGCCGCAGCACCAGCCCCTTGCCTTCCGCCTGGGGCTGCAACAGTGTGCGCACCGTTTCCAGCAGTTGCTCGGGAGCAAAAGGGACGGCTTCGAGCTGCATTTCACCGGCTTCGATGCGCGAGAGGTCCAGCACGTCGTTGGTCAGTGCCAGCAGTTGTTCGCCGGCCTGGTGGATGTGGTGGACGAAGCGGGACACGTCCCCTGGCAGCTCCCGCTGTGTCAGCAGCTCGCTCAGCCCGATGACGGCGTTGAGCGGGGTGCGGATCTCGTGGCTCATGTTGGCAAGGAAGGTGCTCTTGGCCCGGTTGGCGGACTCCGCCTCGACCACTCTGGCGGCAAGTTCGGCATTGAGCCGCGTGCGCTCCGCCAGCAGCCGTTCGCGATCCGCGCCGATGCGCCCCCGCTCCTCCGAGATGGCGCGCTGGCGCTGCGCCGAACGGTGGATCGCCACCGCCGCCACGCCGACCACCATCAGTACCGTCACGCCCAGCCCGGACACCAGCAACACGTACTGGTACCAGCCGGCCAGGTAATCGGCCGTGGCCAAGCCCACGAGCACATAAAAAGGGTAACCCTGCAGCCGGCGGTAGGCGTTGATGCGCTCGATGCCGTCCAGCGCCGTCGGGGCGCTGTAGACGCCCTCCGTGGGCGAGGCCTTCAGCGCATCGAGCAACTGCTGGGACACCTTGCGGCTGCCGGTGGCGTCCTTTGCCTGCGGATGGCGCTGCACCAGCGCCAAGTCTGCCGTGCGCAGCGTGGCGGCGCCCTGGGGCCCCAGGGCCGTGGCCGACAACATCCTCCCGAACGACGACACCGGGAAATGGGCCGACACCAGCCCGGCGAAGCTGCCGTCGGGCGCTTCCAAACGCCGGGCCAGGACGATGGCCGACTGCTGCCCTCGCCAGATCTCCATGGGACCGGCAACCAGCAGCTGCGGCGGCTTGTCGCGGGCCTGTTGCAGCAAGTTGCGGTCGGCGAGCCAATCCGGCCGCCCCTCGGCCAGCCCGCTGCTGAAACGCACCACGCCGTCAGCGCCTGCCAACTGCAGCCCCTCCAGCTCCTTCACCATGGCCTGCTCGCGCGCCAGGAAGCGGCTGAACTTCTGGACGTCGAGGGGTCCGGCGGCCGCCTGCTCGCGGTGCTGGAGCGCCACGGACTGAAGCACGATGTCCGCCTTGTCAAAGACGGCGCCGAAATGCCCATCCAGCAGGCCCGCGACGTTGCGGGCGTCGATGAGCGCGCGCTCGAGGTAGCGCTGCTTTTCATGCCCCAGCGCCACCAGCACCAGGGCGGCCACCAGCACCGCGATCACGCCCGTGAACAGCACATACGGCAGCCAGGTTGGGTACGGCAACCGGTCATGCACGTCGGCAGGCAGCCCGCTGGCGTGGACGGCGCCAGCGCCCGGCATTGCCGCGTGCGGCGGCAGGTGTTCCGCGTCGGTGGAAATTGGCAACGGGGACATCGGCAGTCTGCGAGCGCGCGGCCAGTGCGCAAAGGGAAGAAGTGATGGTTGGCGCCGACGCAAGGTTTTCGGCTGTGGCACTGCAGACCCTTCGAGTCGCTGCCGCTAGGTCTGTGACGGCACACCCAGGCCACCTGGAAGCCTACCAGCGGGACGAAAGAAATTGTTGCGGCGCAGCAAAAAAGCTTGGCGACTGTGCGCTCCTCCCTATACTGACTTATGCTGCAATGCAGCAAAAATTTCGCCGTTCTGCTGCCCAACCCTTGCACAGGAGCTTGAGATGCAAACTGCCGAACAACTGATCGCGGCCCAGAAGGCCAGCGTCGAGACGGCCTTCACGCTGGCCAACATGGCTTTTGACGGCGCGGAGAAGCTCGTCAGGCTGAATGTCCAGACCGCCAAGTCGGCGCTGGACGAAGCCGCGGCCCAGGTCCAGGCCGTCATGTCGGTGAAGGACGCCCAAGCGCTTGTTGCCATTCAGGGCGAGCTGCTGCAGCCGCTGGCCGAGAAGACGGCAGCCTATGGCCGTCAGGTGTACGACATTGCCTCGGCCACCAACACTGACGTGACCAAGGTCCTGGAAGCTCAACTGGCCGACCTGCAGCAGCATTTCCTGGCTGCCGTGGACGCCGCCTTCCAGAACGCACCAGCGGGCAGCGAGAACGCCGTGGCCCTGGTGAAGGCCAACATCGCCGCGGCCAGCAGTGCCTACGAAAGCATGCACAAGGCAGCCACGCAAGCTGTGGCGGCGGCCCAGGGCGGCTCCAACGCCGCGACTGCCGAGGCCGCGGACGATGCGCAGGAGCAGCCCGCCTGAGCCGATTCGCTGCAGCCGGCTGCGCATCGGCTGAACGTGGCGGTCGGACTGGTACACGGTGGCCGTTGCCAGAGGAGATTTCCGCGATCTCGCGGCCCAACGCATTTTCCGCCCGGTGCTGCCGGGCTTTTTTTTGGAACGCAAGGGCATGTGCCGCGTTGGCGCTCGGTGCAAGCCAGGGGACCGCGTCTCCAGAACGGCTGCAGGCGGGCACGTGAATGCCCCTTGATGCCGCGGCTCGGAGCATCCTATGCGTCGTGAGCTCAGCCCCGAGCGGCACGGAGGACCTGCAACGCCATGAAGCCCGACTTGATCGTGATTGCCAATGCCAGCGAAGCGCGGCTGCTGAGCCGTGACGTTGCGACCGCCGCCCTGGTGATGGTGGACAGCGTGCAACGCCCCGAGCGCGGCGCCATGGCTGGCACGCCCGTGCGCGTGCACCAGGAGCCTGGCGAACCGCTCGACCCTCGCCGTCGGCGGATGCGGGAATTCGCGATGGTCGTCGCGCAGCGTATCGAGGATGAGCTGGCCGACGGCCACTACGCCGCGCCGGCGCTGTTCGCCGCCTGTCCATTCCTGGGCGAGCTCATGCGCCAACTCCCGCGGCGGACGAAGGAGGCGATGCGCGCGGTGATCGACGCCGACATCTCAGACCTCGGCGGGGCCGAGGCGGTACAGCGCATCGAGCAGGAGCTGCGCGCCGTGGCGCAGGACGCCAGCCGGGGCGGGAAAAGCCGGAAATCGCGCTCCGGATGAGGACGGAAAGCCGCAAGCCCACCCGGCCAGTGGCTGCTACGCCGATAACCGCGAGTGGTACAGCAGCTGGCCGGCCGTGAGGCAAGCCGAGGTTTCGAGCCGGCCGACTGCCCCACATGCGAGAAGCGGTGCCCGCAGGCCAATTAGTACAAATAAGGCTTCATAATCTTTCTCAATAAAAAATTTGATCAAACGTTTGGAACACTTTCGGGCATCGCTAAACTGAGGCCTGCCACAGGCTTTTCGTGCTGGGTGCTGCCCTTGCTTTCTATGTCCACTTCCAATTCTTCCCTGCTGCGTGACCGGTTGACACGCGCCCACCTGGCATTGGCGCGAGGCTGGGTACAGGGATTGGAACTGCGCGTACTGGCCGAACGATACCTTGCGGGCATCGACGGGGAGTCCGGCCTGGACTTGCGCATCGCACGGCAGCGGCTGCAGCGCACGCTTGATGAGCTGGCGGCTGCGGCGCGGCGCGCTGGATTGAAAGGGGCTTCCACGCTGGCGCGCCAAGCCGCGTTGATCCGCGAACCCCAGGGCGTGCCGTCGCTGGAGGAATTCGCCAAGCGCTTCGACACCGACTTTCACTCGCAGCAGGAGTTGCTGGATCTTTATCAGGCTGAGCATGGACAAGCGCCAGGCCTTGAAGCGGCGCGGCGGACAGCACGGCGCCGTGCGCGATTGGTGGAGCGGCAACTGGAGCTCATCACGGCGCTGGAGGGCGTCGTTGGCGAAGACCTGACACCGGCTTCGCCGCTTGCCGCCTGGTTCGCCCCCGCCATCACGGACCGGCTGCACCGGGCGGACCTTTTCACGGTGGCGCAAGTGGTGGACCGCATCCGTTCCGTGCCGAGGCGCTGGTGGTCAGGCATCCCAGGCGTCGGAGAAAGCAAGGGACAGCGCATCCGCCGCTTCATCGAAGCCCACCTGGGCCCCATCACGGCCGCATCGGCAGTCCCTGCCCTGCCGGCGCCCGATGCGCTGACAGCGGGCACTGGGCTCGCCGCAGCCACGCCGGCACGCAAGGAACTGGCCGTCGTACCGCTGGAGCGGCTGCATGTGCCTTTCGACCTCAGTGGGGAGCACGGCTCCTTCCGCGCACCGGTTGAGCGCTGCGCCATCGCTGCGCGCAACGACTACGACGCGATCCACACTTGGCTCTCTACCAAGTCGTCGGAGCTTACGCAGGCGGCCTACCGGCGGGAGGCGGAGCGGCTGCTGCTGTGGTGCGTGCTGCAGCGCAAGAAGGCGATGACTTCGCTGACGCTGGACGACGCCTTGGCCTACCGGGATTTCCTTGCTAACCCCCAACCGGCCGCGCAGTGGATAGGTTCCAAAGGTGTTCCGCGCTTCGCGCCGCTGTGGCGGCCCTTCGCCGGGCCGCTCAAGGCGTCGTCGCAGAAACAGTCCCTGGTCATCCTGCACGGTCTCTTTGAGTGGCTGATTTCCACCGGCTACACCACCACCAACCCGTTTGCCGGTGTGCGCATCCGGGATGCCTCGCGCAAGGTCGCGGCCTCCACCGTGGCAGCCGATACCGCTGGACTGGAGCACGACCGAGCCAAGCGCAACCGCGTGCTGGCGCGCACGCTGCCCACGCCGGCACTCAAGGCCGTGCTGGAAGAGTTGCAGGTGCTGGAGCCGGGTGGGCGCCATCGCCGCACAGCACTCGTGCTGCGCTTCCTGGTTTCAACGGGACTGCGCATCTCGGAGCTGGCCGCTGCGCGGCGCGATCACTTGGAGTGGATTCCGCCGTCACAGCAGGGCGATGGGGGCTGGGTGCTGCACGTGGTCGGCAAGCGCGCCAAGCACCGCGAGGTGCCACTGCCCGAGGATTTGGTGGAGGCGCTGAAAACCTACCTGAATGCGCGCGGACTGCCGGGCGAACTGGAAGACGTACCGCCTGGCACCTATCTCATCGGGAAGGTGGACGACCTGTTCTTGAAGTTGCCCAGTGCCGGCCGCATGGAGGTGGTGGACGCCAATGGCACCATCGAAACCGTGACCGCGCTGCCTGATGGCACGCCGGCCTTCAAAGGCGATGGCGTGCGGCCGCAAACCATCCACGACGACCTGCAGCGCTTGTTCGAGCGTGTTGCGCAGCGCCTCGAAGGCAAGGACCGTGTCGGTGCGCAGCGGTTGCGACTCGCTTCCGCCCACTGGTTGCGCCACACCAGTGCCAGCACCGCGGTGGCCGCCGGCGTGCCACTGGACGTCGTGGGTGCGTTGCTGGGCCATGCCAGCCTCACGACCACTTCGCAATATGTGCACGCAGAGTCGCACCGGGTAGCAAAGGAAATGAAAAAACTCTGGAAACAGCTCACTTGAATCCAGAGCTTGCGCTTGGCCACCGAGGGGCTTGAGCAGGACTCGACGGCGTTTGAATTGCAGGGCAGTTCGTGTGTCGGCAGCCATCTCATCCGTATGGCTTGAATTCGCCTCGTTTCGTCTCAAGCCGCGAGCAAATACCTGCTTGACCGGCACTGGAAGGCAAGTGAGTGGGCGTTGACGTCAATCTAAAATCAATAATCTTTCGGTTTGGAATTTGCAGTTTTGGCGTCGCGGCAAGCACATGAATTGACAGGTTGGGCAGCGGGGATTGCAGCCGCGGCATGGGTCATGCACCGGGAAGCGGCGGGGCCGTATCACGCGTGGGCCCTGGCGGCGGTGGTAGCCGGGTACCTGGGCGGTACTGCGCCGGACTGGCTGGAACTTGTTCCCTGGCGCAAAGGCAAGCGCTGGTGCACGCACCGCACGATCACGCATTGGGTTCCGGCCTGGAGTGGCTTGCTTTATGGAGCGAACGCGGGACTACAGACCCAATGGTGGTGTGCCCCGCTGCTCGGATTTGCCGTGGGCGGGTTGATACACCTGCTCATCGACTGGCCCAATCCTTTGGGTATTCCGATTCTTTGGTCTCGCCATTCCCTGAATCTATGGAAATCAGGCCGCGCTGATTCCTTCGTGGTGGCGGCGTGCTGGGCGGCAGCGATCTGGGTCTTTGATCGGTTGATTTTCGGGTCGGTGCATCTTCACCGCGCGCTGACGCTGCTTGACCTGGCGTAGCGGGCATCGCGGCGCAGACGGCCACCTGGCGTACCGGGACATCAGGTGGTGCCTCTGCTTCACCGCTGGATGGGCACCGCCGTCGGCATGAATCGCCAGAGACTACAGGGATGTTGGTTGGCCTGAACCAGCCGGGCCGGAGGCACCGCAGGAGCGTTGAAGGGGAATCGAAGTCACCGCGCCGGAAGGCATACCGCGTTAGGAATTCCCACGTGGGAATTCCTGCTTGCTGCAGCGCCTCTGCCTGCCCTCGTCCTGCGGGCCGATCTCGTGGGCTCCTATTCCTTGTCGAACTTGGAAAAGGGGCAATAGGGGCATAGGGGTGCCCCGTCACTTGGCAGCCTTTCATTTGTGCACCCCAAGTCGCCGTCCCGATGCCTGCTCGACGCGTGTATCAGGCAGCAGGTCATGTGTGTCTTCGGACTTCCAGTGCTGCTTGTGGGGAATGCGCTATACCCGCCGCAGGCCAAACCGGATTCCCACGTGGAAATCCAGACAGCTTGAGGGGCAACCATGTCGCATCCTTCTGATGTTGGTATTGACCAGCGAGCCCCCTCGCGGCGCGGCACAAATACCGGCAGCCATTGGCGATGGAGGTGTCCATCTGGAAAGACCGCTTGTGCTTCGTGCGACTTGGGCTGCGCAATGCGCAAACCCACATCCGGCGAGGGTTTTGGATCGGTACGCGCGGTCTGGTCCAACAGCATGGAGCTGATTGCGCAGGGACATGAGCTTGGGCCGCGCGAGCCTGGGCAACAGTTGCCATGCAGCGCGGCGTCGGCGCCGTGATGGCTCTGTGCCATCCTCCGCAGGCCTGCCAAGCAGTGCTTTGTGCGGCGACAGCGGGCACTACTGCACGCCCTTGGCTGCCTCAAACAAGGCTGCGTGATTGCGCTGGCGGCCCTGCCACGGGGTGCCTACCAGCATCACGGCAACCGTGCCCGGACGCCGGCTGCGCACGATGACACTGGCACAGCGGGCTCTGCAGTAGGCAAGGCAAGCAACTTCAGCATTGGCGCCCAGCAGCCCGTCAGCCACCATCACCGTGACGTGCACGCCGAAAGACCGCCACGGCAGGCTGTAGCGGTCGGTATAAAGATCGCCGCAAACGCCGCTGCGCACGCGATGCGTGACCTCATGTAGCGGCACGATCGGCTTGCGGGTGTGCAATGGCGTCAGGTCCACGCACGGACTTTCCAGCGACTCGAAGCGGTGCCCGGCGATGGCGTTGTGCGTGGCGTACTCGCCCCCGCGGTCGTTCTTGCCTTGCATGTACGGAGGGACTGAGGTTGGGGCCTGATGCACCACGACCCAAAAGAAGCAAAAGCATGGAAGCGCTCGTCGACGCACACCTCATGTAAGCGGGCTGTGGCCATCGGCCCCTCGAAGCGCGCTGTGCCCGAACCTTGCGCCAGCGCCTCACGGCAATGCCGTGCTCACGCTGCGCTTGCTGGCGAACCAAGTCGGCGCGGCCGAGGTGCGGTGCAGGGCAGTGCGCTGGCCGTTGTTCGAGCCCACGCAACCTGTCCGACCGCCCCTGCTCCTGGTACCGCCGCCAGCCCTCCTGGCGCGAGTAACACCGTGCGATGTCGCGGCTACCGCGCAGTTCCGCCGCAATTGCGCTTAGCCCTTCCGCCCAAACTGGCACGGAAGCTTGTTCGCTTACTTGTTCCACCAGACGTCCTTTACGGTACGGGGGTTCAGTTCCCGGTGTCGGCAGGGGTCAAATAGCGACGTCGGCATCAGAGCGTCAAGGCTCGCCGACAAAGGAGCACCAATACATGCGGCGCGCATGCGTCCGTATGCCAGGAGCCTTTTCTCAGAATCAATCGTCTACTTCTTGGATCGTGCTGTCACAGCCCGGCACATCCACCGAAAGAAGCACTGAAGCAGCCTGCTTATAAGCGACGACTTTTACGCAACGCTCCAATAGACAGGCGGTTCCCACGTGGGAACCGCCACAAGCCTCATGGCGGGGCAGCGTCACGAGGCCGGTACGCCAGAACTGGGGACGCCCCGCGACAAGTTCTTTTGTTCTCAGGCCGTCGCAAGAGAAAGCTAGGAGCATCGTCAACTGAATTCCATCCAGAACTTGAAATGTGCAACAAATCTTTTGACAAAAACAAGCTGATTATTTAGATTTGCGCCCGTTTTCGGTTTCCTTGAACGGGCAGACACTTTCATGGCCAAGATCGTTGCGGTTGCCAACCAAAAGGGTGGAGTAGGCAAGACCGTCACCACCGTTCATCTGGCAGCGACGCTGGGCGAGTTCGGTGCCAGGGTCGTGGTAGTCGATGCAGACCCGCAGAACAACGCGGTGGATTACCTCAGCCGTGGAGACAGCTTTCCCGCTGAAGCCGTGTCGTTGTCCGAAGCCAAGGTGTCGCTGGGGGAACTGCTGGAAGCCTTGGACTCGCGGTACGACTTCATCGTCATCGACGGCCCGCCCAGCAAAGGCGCTCCGGCAACCCGTGCCGCTGTGGTGGCCGCCGACTTGATCGTGGTACCCGTGGACTCGGCCTACGATGACATGAAGTCCACGCTGGACTTCACTCACGAGCTGCACCAACTGGAAAAGGAATTGGGCCGTACCCTGGATGCCCGCATCCTTTTCACCAAAGATGGCGACTACGCGATCAACAAGGCCATCAAGTCCGTCGTGCCCGGCGCAGCGCAGCTGGAAGCCTTGCGCACGCGCACGCCGTGGCGTTCCTCCTTCAGAAACAATTCGCCGGCCGGACTGCCCGTCACGCAGTACAAGGATGAAGTTGCGAAAGCATCCTTCAGGAACCTGCGCGACGAGATTCTCAAATTGATGGGCATGGAACCCATGGGCGCGCCAAAGCCCGCAGTATCCAAGACTGTCGCCACCAAGAAAAAGGCGACAAAGGCGGCACCGCGCAAAGCACCTGCGCGCACGGCCGGAAAGCGGGCCGTCACGACCACCGGGGAAAACTGATGACGCAAGAAAAGACGAATCCCGACCAGGAAGGGGGCAGCGCATCCCAGCCCGTCTCGAAGACCAGCCCGATGCAAAGCAAGCTATTGGCAAACATCCAGCGAGGAGTGTCGGGTGGGGCCGCTGCAGCGCGGTCCAATCGTTTCGCGCAGGCCAAGGCCGTGGAGGCGACGACCGTTCAGGCCGCCATCGCGGACGGAGGTTCCCAGGCGGCTGCGCTGGTACAGGGCCATCCTGTGGCCGGACTCGTGCTGCCTGCCGAAGGGACGGCTTCGAACGTGGTGCTGCAGCGGTACGTGCCGGGCATGCCACTGAGAGTCGGCATGTGCCTGGAAGTGGACCTTGACGATCTTCTGGAGAGCCCGGTCCAACCCCGCGTCTTCTTCGATGAGATCCGCCTGTCCGAGATCAAGGCCTCGCTGGCGCAGCATGGACAGCAGCAGTTGGGCCAGGCCCTTCTGCCCGAGCCGGGAGCCTCCAAGCTCACGCTGCGGGAAGGACACACGCGCCGCAAGCTCCTGCGCGAGCTGGGCAAGCCGACGATGCGCGTCGAGATCGTCCAGCCCGGCCGGACCGAGGAGGAAGAGGCCGTACTGGCACGCGAGGTAAACGACAAGCGTTGCGCCATCACCGTGTTCGACATGGCGGTTCGCCTGACCGAGTTCCTGGACCGGTGCGGAGCCGAGAATAGGGCGCTGCCGCCGGGCGAGTCGCTGGCCCATCGCTTCGGCCTGGGCAGCGCCACACGCGTGAGCGAGTTCACCACCATCGGCCGGCTGCCGCGTCCACTGCTGCAGGAGATGTTCAAGGCCAACTTCAAACGCTCAACCGCCTACCTGGTCGCGCGCCACCACAGGCGCTCGAACAACCTCATGGACACGCTCAAGCTCGTCGAGCAGATCGTTCGGGAAAAGATGCCCGTGCGCAGGCTGGAAGCGATGCTGGGCGACGAGAACCAGCAGGCAGTGGAGCCGGTACCCGCAGCCAAGGCGCGCCAGAAGTCACTGGCCGTGACCTTGGTGGAAGGGGACCTCAAGGGAGAGGTGAAGCTTTTCGATACCGGCGTGCTGCAGCTCAAGCTCAAGCCCGGCACGCAGGGCCGGAGCACGGCAGTGGCACTGCACACCCGGCTGCAGCAACTGCTGCGCGAGGTCGGCCTGGAGGTCAAGGCGGCGGACGCGCCGCCAAACTGACCGTTTTTGTGCGCGATGCCGACGGCAGGCAGCCCACCTTGGGAGATCAGGACTGTTTTTGTGCCGCGACGGGCTCGTCGCACCGAGCCGGGGGCGGCAACCTGACCATTTTTGTGCAGCCCCTCTTGGAAGACGCCTTTGCGCGCGCCATGCACGGAGCCCCGGCTGCGATGAAATCGGCACATCCGCACAGGGGAGCCGGGGGTATGCACAAAAATGGTCAGGACTGGCCCGGTGGACCCCGTCTTTCGCCGTGACTGCCGTGCGTGTTTGCCACAGGGAGCGCGCAGGTGCCGTGCCAGCACCCGTGCCCAGCCGACGTAAGGCACAAGAATGGTCAGGATGCACCTGGCCAATTGAAAGGCAGGTCACCGATCAACGCCTCTCACCGTAGCGCCTGGCTGCTTTGCAGCTCGCAGGCTGCACGCAGAACTGGCACAAGAACGGTCAGGATTCCATGCCGATCTCGGCTTGCATGGCCGAAGTGGTCCGCGACGGACACGACTGGGGCAACCCGTGGCGGCGTCTTCGGCAGACCGCTGTGGCGAGCACAAAAATGATCACGATTGCTTTGCCAGCGCAGGCAGCATAGGCATGAAACAAGCGTGCTACTGCCGGCCCGGAACCTGACTGCTTTGCTACGCTGAAACGACACAGCAACTGTGTCTGCACAAAAACAGTCATGTTTCCCGGCCATGACGCGGGCTGTTTTCCGAGGGAGGCTGGAGCGCAAGCCCGTTGGTTGGCCTTCTGCATAGGAAGCCACCATCTCGCAGCCTGATGTATTCACGGAACGCTGCACAAAAACAATCAGGATCAGCCATGGCGCGCCTGCCGCCGAGACGATGCAGCCGATTTCAGCGTTTTCGAGGCACCGTGGCGTATACGAGAACACTCACAAGATTCACGACCACCCGTTGGCGTCGTCCATTGTGAAATGGTTGCTCTGGCAACCGTTACTTTGATCAAGCTTATGCAACGCCAGCTAGCCTGTTAAATACTTTAAGAACCAGCCAGCATTCAGAGCACGAAAAGTTCTTATGGATCAATCACTTAGAGAACGAAAGCTGACTGTTTTTGTGCCAAAAAAGCCCGATCATGACCATCTTTGTGCGAATCCTGACCATTCTTGTGAAAACCAAACCGACCATTTTTGTGCAGCTAAATGACCATTTCTGTGCGGGATCATGACCATGCCTGTGAAACATGACCATTCTTGTGCCAGGTCACGCAAGCTATTGACTACAAAAGAAAATTTTTCGTTTTCCACAGGCATCCAGACTGTTTTTGTGCTCGCGGCGAATTGAGGGGAAAGTGGCTTTCGCGGCGGGCCATGCTGACTGTTTTTGTGCGGCGCCTGGTAAACCCGTCCGCATGCACACAACAAAAATGACCATCGCAATTGACGAATAGTCATGATGGGCGCTAGCCTTGCGCACCTTTTGAACAGCCCACATGCCGGTTTCGATGCCTGTTCCTAAATCCATCAAGGACGCCGCCGGCGAGCAGTACGCGCTACAACTATTTGAGGAAACCATTGGCAGGAAGGGCCGATTGGCGACCATTGCCGATGCGGACCAGGACCTGGCGTTTCCCAAGAACAATATTTTCGTGGACGTCTCGGGCATCGGGGTACTGACTCGGCGCGGGCTCAACGTCATGAACTACCTGGCATGCGACGCGCCTGTCGATGTCGTCGAGTTCGAGTGCGATGTGGACCTGTTCAAGTTCCTGCTCAACTACCAGACCCGCAACCACAAGCATCTCAATGACGCGCTGCGCGAAGCGCAGAAGGCCAGCGTGGTCGTCAGGCGAGAACGGGCCAACGGCGGCGCTAGCCACGAATTCGTTTCCATCCCGCTGGTCGGTATCGTGGGCGTGGCGGGTGGCAAGGTTTACTTCAAGTTCGACCCAGCCATCCGCAAGCTGCACAAGAACCCTCAGGGCTTCACCTTCTTGTCCTTGCGCACGACCTCGGCGTTCACTTCCGTCTTCGCGCACAGCCTGTACGAGAAGCTCAAGTCCGTGGCATTCCGCGGCTCGCCCACGGAATGGTTGACGGTTGAGGAAGCACGCAAGTGGACCGGTGCCGACGATGCCAAGTTCATGGAGGCTTGGCCGGAGTTTCGCCGCCGCGCGTTGCTGGTTGCGGTGGGCCAGATCAACGAGCTCTCCGACCTCCACGTGGAGGTGGAAACCAGGTCCTCTCCCGGATCCAAGAAGGTGACCCACCTGCGCTTCCAGTTCAAGGAACAGGAAGGCAAGATGGTCCAGTCTCTGCGACAGACCGAAACCCGCCGGACCATCTACCAGGTGCTGCGGGGCGAGTTCGGCATCGGCACGGTGGACCTGCAGGCCATTACCAGGAACGCCGAGGAATACACCCCGGAACGCATCCAGGCCGCCATCGACTTCGTCCGGCACCGTATGAAGCGGGGCGGCAAGAAGGTCAAGCTGCCGGGGCGCCTGTTCATGAAGGCGCTCCAGGAGGGCTGGACCGTGCCCGAGGCCGAGCGCGACGAATTGCCTGTGCTGCCCGTGGCGGCGGTTCCTGCCCCGTCGCCTGCCGTTGCGCACACGCTTGACGTCGCCAAGAACCCTGCACCTGATCCGCTGCAACTCGGCTACCGGCAGGATGGCGAGAAGGGCTTTGCACAGTACGTGTCGTTGGACGAGGCGCGGCAGGCCGAAGTGCGCGCCGCCTTCGCCCGCACGCGGGTGTTCCGGGTGCTGCAGGCCCAGATCCAGCGCGAGAAGGGCCCCCTGACCCACGCCGAGGTGCAAGGCAACGACCGACTGCGTTGGGCGCTGGGCAATCATCTCCTGTCCGCGAAGAAAAAAGCCGCGGCCAAGAAAACCCACGGCGCCGACCCGGCACAGCTGGGCTTGATGGACAACTGACGTCTGCCGTTGCAAGCAGCGCCCGGGCCTTGCCTGGCCCCGCCAACCGGCCGGCGGCAGTGCTGTCACAGATGCCGGGATCGCGGAAGTGCGTACCGATGTCCCCGCTGGCCGTGCGTGAGTCCGCCGATGCGTCACTGAACGCACCTTCACAATGGCGGGTTTCGCGGGTGCTGCGCAGCCGACCAGGGTCCGCGCGGGCCCGGCGCAGCATGGGAAAGTGGCGATGAAGCACGATGGTCGTCAACGTTTCGTCCCTCGCCCGCAGTCCCGGGACGGCGTGCTGCTGCCGCTGCCCTGGGCGCCGCCGGCCGGTGACGCCGCCTCGCTCACGCACTGGCCGGGACGGGCTGCAGCCCTGGTGACAGCCCGGCAGGGCATGGAGGCCGCGTCCACGGCCGAGGCCGCGATCCGCCTGGCCTTGGACGCGGCGGCGCGGACCCTGCACGGCGCCTTCGTGGCCTTCTGGCGTTTCGATGCCGTGTCCGGGCGGCTGTGCCTGGCGGACTGGTCGTCCCTGCCACAGGGCAGCCGCACCCCGGAGGGTGCCCTGGCCGTGTCGCTGGTGAGCACGGCATCGCTGGAGCTGCTGCAGCGCGGCGTGGACCAGGCCTGCACCGGCGTGATCGACGGCACCGCTGCATTGCAGCGCGCCACGGTGGCGGCGCACCATCGCATGCCGGCTTCGTCCGGCTGGAGCCGCTTGGCGCGCGGCTGGCAGTGTCCGCTGGAGCTGTGGGCGCCGGTGCGGTTGCCTGAGCGCGGCTGGGGCCGTTTGTCGGTGCTGCGTCCGGAGGACGTTCCTTTCGACGCCGCTGATGCCTCGTTCCTGGAAGCGTTGGCCCACGAGCTGGGCTGGGTGCTGGCCGACAAGCGGCTGGAGGCGCTGGGCCAGCTGGCGCTGTTCGTCAGCCGCAAGGCCGAGGCGGAGCGGGCGCTGGCGCTGGCCCGGCAGCAGGCCGAGGCCGCGCAGGCGCAGGCCCGCGAGCAGGCCCATGTCATCGCGGTGCTGCAGGAAGCCATCGACTCGCTGGACCGCAGCGGCGACCTGGAAGCCTTCGTGCCCACGGTCATCGGGCTCATCGCCCGTGCGCTCTCGCCCGGCGCGGTGGCCTTGCTGCAGGTGCGCGCCCAGCGCTGCCGGCTGCGGGCGGCCTGGCTGCAGGGGCGGGTGCTGCAGGGCGAGGACATGCTGGCATCGGCCGCGCCGGAGGTTCCCGCGCTGCTACGCGAGCTGGCCGTGGGCTTCGAGCTGCCGCCGTCCGGGCTGCAGGCCTGTGCGCCGCAGGGCGGCGGCGAGTCGCTGGTGGTCGATCACGGCGAGGCCGGCACGATGTGCCCCTTCGACCGCTTCTTCACCACCGAGGGCGGACCGCTGGCGCTGAACCTGCCGCTGATGGCTTCCGGACATGCGCTGGGTGCCCTGGGCATCTACCGCCAGCGCGAGCAGCGCTACACGCCGTCCGAGATCGCGCTTGCCGAGGCCATCGCGGCGCAGCTGTCGCTGGCGCTGCGCGCTGGCGAGCTGGCCGACGAGGCGCGCCGGGTCGCCACGCTGGAGGAGCGCACCCGCCTGGCGCGCGAGATTCACGACGGATTGGCC
>JAEYPG010000123.1 GCA_023410975.1 Pseudomonadota bacterium | reverse complement strand
GGTGCGGCCTCGGCCCCAGCCGGCGCCTGGCGCGCCGCCTCGCGCGCGGCGCCACCGCCGCCACTGCGCTTGCGCCGCTGCGGATGCGCGGCCTCGCGCACCGCCTGCACCAACGCCTCGCGCTCCTCGGCCGTGCCCAGCGCGAAGTCCTCCCACCACTCGGCCAGGTCGGCATCGGCCTGGCCGACGTCGGCGCGCAGGCGCAGGAAGTCGTAGCCGGCGCGAAAGCGCGGCTGCTCCACCAGCGCGAAGGGCGCGTTGCCCGTGCGGCGGTCGAAGCGCGGCTGCATCAGCCAGATCTCGCGCATGTCCGCGGCGAGCTTGCCGCGGCCGGAGATGTCGCCGATGCGCGCGTCGAACACCGCATCGATGGCCTGCTGCAGCGCCGGCACCGGCGGTTCGCCGGCATCGCGCAGCTGCGCCCAGCGCGACTGCACGTCGTGCCACAGCATGCACGCCAGCATGAAGCTCGGCGCCACGGCACGGCCATCGGCCACGCGGCGGTCGGTGTCCTCCAGTGCCAGGCGGATGAAGCGCTCGCGCACCTCGTCAGCGTTGAACACCACCTCCAGCAGCGGGAACACGCGCTGCATGCCCTGCTTGCGCAGCTCGTCCAGGCTGCGCAGCGCGTGGCCCGTCTGCAGCAGCTTGATCATCTCGTCGAACATGCGCGAGACGGGCACGTTCTCCAGCAGCTCCATCACGCGCGGCATGGGCTCGCGCGTGCGGGCCTCGATCTCGAAGCCCAGCTTGGCTGCGAAGCGCACCATGCGGATGAGGCGCACCGGGTCCTCGCGGTAGCGCAGCTCGGCGTCGCCGATGATGCGCAGCAGCCGCTTCTTCACGTCGCGCACGCCGCCGTGGTAGTCCACCACGATGCGCGTGGTGGGGTCGTAGTACATGGCGTTGATGGTGAAGTCGCGCCGCGCAGCGTCCTCGATCTGCGGCCCCCAGACGTTGTCGCGCAGCACGCGCCCGCTGGCGTCCACCACGTGGCTCTTGCCCGCGAGCTCGGTCTTGGAGGTCTTCTCGTTGCCCTCCACCTGCTCCGCGGCGCTGGCGTCCAGGTAGGCGCGGAAGGTGGAGACCTCCACCACCTCGTGGTCGCGGCCGCGCCCGAAGATGACGTGCACGATGCGGAAGCGCCGCCCGATGATGAAGGCGCGGCGGAACAGCGCCTTGACCTCCTCGGGCGTGGCGTTGGTGGCCACGTCGAAGTCCTTGGGCCGCAGGCCCACCAGCAGGTCGCGCACCGCGCCGCCGACGATGTAGGCCTCGAAGCCCGCTTCCTGCAGCGTGCGCACCACCTTGACGGCGCGGTCGTCGAGCAGCGAGGCGTCGATGCCGTGCTCCGATTCGGGCACCTCCACGCGCTCGCCCAGCGGGATGCGGGGCTTGGCCGCGGACTTGCCGCCGCCGAGCAGCCGGCCGATGAGGGTCTTGATCATGCGAAGAGCTTGAGGATGGGCCAGCCGCGCTCGCGGGCGATCGCCTCCAGCGCGGAACCCGGGTTGGTGGCCACCGGCGAGTCGACCTGCTCCAGCAGCGGCAGGTCGTTGGTGGAGTCGCTGTAGAAGTGCACGCGGCTGAAGTCGGCCTGCTGGCGCCCCAGCGCCGCGAGCCACTGGCGCACGCGCTCGATCTTGCCCTCGCGGTACGAGGGCACGCCGTCGATCGCGCCGGTGACGCGGCCCTGCGCGTCGCGCGCCAGGCGCAGCGCGATCAGGTGCGGCACGCCGAAGGCCTCGGCGATGGGCGCGGTGACGAACTCGTTGGTCGCGGTGACGACGGCGCACAGGTGCCCGGCGTCCAGGTGCTTGCGCACCAGCGCCAGCGCCTGCGGCTGCATCTGCGGCCGGATCACCTCCTGCATGAAGCGCTCGCGCGCGGCCAGCGCCTCGGCCTCGGGACGGGCGCGCCAGGCGGAGGTGGCGAATTCGATGTACGCGGGCAGGTCCAGGCGCCCGGCCTGGTAGTCGGCGAAGAAGCCGTCGTTGCTCGCGCGCCAGGCCTCGCCGTCCACCCAGCCGAGCCGGACCATGAATTCGCCGAAGGCGTGGTCCGAGTCGCCGGGCAGCAGCGTGCCGTCGAGATCAAAAAGAGCCAGTTCCATGGGTCGATGCTTGTTCTTGTGTACGGGGCCGCGCCTCAGGCGCCCTCTTCGGCCAGCATGCGGCGCAGCAGTGGCACCGTCACCGCGCGGCGCTGGGCCAGCGCGAAGCCGTCGAGGCGGTCGAGCAGCCCCATGAGGTGCTTGAGGTCGCGGTCGAAGTGGTTGAGCAGGTAGTCCATCACGTCGTCGGAGAGCTCGATGCCGCGGCGCTGCGCCTCGTGCTGCAGCGTGGCGCGGGCCTCGCGCTCGGTCAGCGGCTGCAGCGCGAACACGTCGCCCCAGCCCAGCCGCGTGCGCAGGTCCTCGCGCACGGGCAGGTCCACCGGCGGCACCCGGCCCGCCGCGGCCACCTGCACCTGGAAGGTCGCGGCATCGATGAAGGCGGCAAACGCCGCCTGCTGGTGCAGCTCGTCGAGCCGGTCGCAGTCGTCCATGACGATCAGCGACCAGCCCTCGTCCACCTCCCAGGGCACCGGGTCGGCGGCGTTGAACCAGCCCACGCGCTCGCCGGCGAGCTGGCGCTCGTGCACCAGCGCCTGCAGCAGATGCGTCTTGCCGCTGCCCTCCGGCCCCCAGAGATACAGCGGCGCGAGCGCGCCCGAGGCCCGGCCGAGCCGGCGCAGGTGCTGCACGGCGGCCGCGTTGGCGCCGGGCACGAAGCCATCGAAGCTCGGCACCCGCTCGAAGGCGATCGGCAAGGGAATCTGTTTCATCCGGGTTGGGGTCCGGCCGGCGTGCCCCGGCCGCTCGCCGGTGCGACCGGCGGAAAACCGGTTCCACCGGCCAGGAAAGCCGGCGCGGTCGGCGGCTGGCGCGGCATCGCCAGTGGGTGCACTGGCACGGCCGGCCGCTGGCGGACTGCGGCGCGATTGTAGGC
>JAEYPG010000109.1 GCA_023410975.1 Pseudomonadota bacterium | reverse complement strand
TGCCCGACGTGGTGCTGCCCATGGCCGCACCCTCGCTGCTGTCGCGGCTGCCGCCGCTGCGCACGCCCGCCGACCTGGCCCGTGCGCCGCTGCTGCGCACGCCGCTGGAGCCCTGGGCGCCATGGTTCGAGGCCGCCGGCCTGCCCTGGGCCGAGCCCGACCAGGGCCCGCGCCTGCTGGACCTGGGCCTGACGCTGGAGGCCGCGCTGGGCGGCCAGGGCGTGGCGCTGGCCCGCCCTTCCCTGGCGCGAACCTGGCTGGAGAACGGCACACTGGTGCCGCTGTTCGACGTGCAGACCACGCCCGCCCACCAGTACCACGTGCTGCCCCACGCCGCGGGCGGTGCGGCGGCGGCTTTCGCACAGTGGCTGCAGCGCAGCTGCGAGCGCATCGCGCGCGAGGCGCTGGAGCAGCTGTCGGAGCGCCGGGCGGGCTGAACTCGTTTCCTGCGGCCGACTCAGCCCCGCCACACCCGCGCAGGCGGGTGTCCACGAACACCGGGCGGCATCCCGGCCGGCGTGGATGACGGCCTTCGCGGGCATGACGGGCTTCCTTTGTTGCTACCACTGGAACGAGAGCCAGCCGGCGCCGCTTTCCGGTTGCGCCTGAACATTTGTCCGGCCGTGCCGCCCGGGGCGCCGCTACGATGCGCGCCCATCAGAAACACCCCGAGACACACAACACCATGAGCAGCGTGATCACCAACGTCGAAGACCTGCGCGTGCTGGCCAAGCGTCGCGTGCCGCGCATGTTCTACGACTACGCCGACAGCGGGTCCTGGACCGAGAGCACCTACCGCGCCAACGAAAGCGACTTCCAGAAGATCAAGCTGCGCCAGCGCGTGGCGGTGAACATGGAGGGCCGCTCCATCCGCGCCCGCATGGTCGGCCACGACGTGGCCATGCCGGTGGCCATCGCGCCCACGGGCCTCACAGGCATGCAGCACGCCGACGGCGAGATCCTGGCGGCCAGGGCGGCGGAGAAGTTCGGCATCCCGTTCACGCTCTCGACCATGAGCATCTGCTCCATCGAGGACATCGCGGCCCACACGACCAAGCCCTTCTGGTTCCAGCTCTACGTGATGCGCGACCGCGGCTTCATCGAGCGCCTGATCGACCGCGCCAAGGCCGCCAACTGCTCCGCGCTGCAGCTCACGCTGGACCTGCAGATCCTCGGCCAGCGCCACAAGGACCTCAAGAACGGCCTGTCCGCGCCGCCCAAGCCCACGCTGGCCAACCTCATCAACCTGGCGACCAAGCCGCGCTGGTGCATGAGCATGCTGGGCACCAAGCGCCGCAGCTTCGGCAACATCGTCGGCCACGCGCAAGGCGTGGGTGACCTCTCGTCCCTCAGCTCCTGGACCGCCGAGCAGTTCGACCCGCAGCTCAACTGGGGCGACGTGGAGTGGATCAAGAAGCGCTGGGGCGGCAAGCTGATCCTCAAGGGGATCATGGACGTGGAGGACGCCCGGCTGGCCGCCAACTCCGGCGCCGACGCGCTGATCGTGAGCAACCACGGCGGGCGCCAGCTCGACGGCGCGCCCAGCTCCATCGAGGCGCTGCCGGCCATCGTGGAAGCGGTGGGCAAGGACATCGAGGTGTGGATGGACGGCGGCATCCGCAGCGGCCAGGACGTGTTCAAGGCCTGGGCCCTGGGCGCGCGCGGCACGCTCATCGGCCGCGCCTTCCTCTACGGCCTGGGCGCCATGGGCGAGGCCGGCGTGACGCGCTGCCTGGAGATCATCGCCAAGGAGCTGGACCTCACGATGGCCTTCTGCGGCCACCGCAACCTCTCCAGCGTGGACACGGGCGTGCTGCTGCCGGGAACGTTCCCGAAGCCCTGACGCCCTTAGCGGACCCCTGACGGGTTCGGCGCCCCGTGCGGCTCCGGCCGCAGCTGCGCCGGGTCGATGCGGTGGCGCAGCTCCATGCACGCGTTCACCACGCGCGCGACCTGGCCTTCGTCCACCCCCTGCGAGTAGCGGCACTTGAGCGGGCGCGCCAGCGGGTGGTCCGCGGCCTCGTCGCCGGGGCCGTGCGGCGGCAGCATCGCGCACAGCACGCGCGCGGCCTGCAGCTGCGCATGCGTCTTGTGCGTGCTGATGGACAGCAGCTGCGCCGGACCGTCCAGGTACGCCAGGTTGCCCCACTTCACGCTGGGCACGAGCTGCGGCGCGGCATCGAGCACCGCGCCATGCAGGGCGCGCACCGTGGCCTGCTGGTGGGGGGGCAACATGTCGAACCAGTTGTCCACCAGCGCGGCGGAGTTGGAGAGTCGTCGCATGGAGAGCCTGCTTTCAGGAACCAGCCGTTTCGAAGGTGTTGCACTGCGCGGGCACGCCTGACTGCAGCCCGCGCTTGAACCATTGCACGCGCTGCGCGCTGCTGCCGTGCGTGAAGCTCTCGGGCACCACGGTGCCGCGGCTGCGGCGCTGCAGCGTGTCGTCGCCGATCTGCGAGGCGGCATTGAGCGCCTCCTCGATGTCGCCCGCCTCCAGCCAGCCCTTGCCGCGCTGCGAGTGGTGCGCCCACACGCCGGCGAAGCAGTCGGCCTGCAGCTCCAGCCGCACCGACAGCGCGTTGGCCTGCGCCTGGCCCAGGCGCTGGCGCTGCGCGTCCACGCGCTGCGTGAGGCCCAGCACCGTCTGCACGTGGTGCCCGACCTCGTGCGCGATGACGTAGGCCTGCGCGAAGTCTCCCGGCGCACCCAGGCGCTGCGACAGCGTGTCGAAGAAGCTGAGGTCGATGTAGACCTTGCGGTCGGCCGGGCAGTAGAAGGGCCCGGCGGCGGACTCGCCCGTGCCGCAGGCGGTGCGCGTGACTCCACGGAACAGCACCATGCGCGGCGGTTCATAGGGGCGGTTGGCGCGGCCCATGATCGCGCCCCAGACGTCCTCGGTATCGGCCAGCACCACCGAGGCGAAGCGGGCGCGCTCGTCGGTCGGGTGCGAGGGCGCCACCTCGCGCTGCGCCGGCGCGCTGGCGCCGCCGCCGTCCATGAGGCCCAGCAGCGCCAGCGGGTTGATGCCGAAGATCCAGCCCGCCACCAGCGCCACCACCACCCCGCCCAGGCTCAGCCCGCGCCCGCCGATGGGC
>JAEYPG010000036.1 GCA_023410975.1 Pseudomonadota bacterium | reverse complement strand
GTCGTAGGCGTAGAAGGGCGTGGCTCCCACGCGCTCGGCCAGCCGGCGCAGCGGCCAGCCGTTGACCAGCAGCTCGCCGTCGCGCACGGCGAACTGCGACATGGGGGCATGGACGGGGGGTTGGGTCATGGCGGGTGTGGTCCAGGAAAGCGGGCTTCGGAGCACCGTTGCGGGCTGCGCCTGCGATGCCCTGCCGCCCGGCACGGCCGCAGGCCCTTCGACAGGCTCAGGCGAACGGATCGAGTCAGCCCTCGGCGGCTTGGCGCTGTGCCCAGGCCTCGGCCAGGGCCTTGCGGTCGATCTTGCCGTTGGGGTTGCGCGGCAGCGGCCCGGCCACCACCTCCACCCCCGCCGGCACCATGTAGGAGGGCATGCGCCGGCGGCACTCGGCCAGCAGCGCGGCGGTGTCCACGCTCTCGGCGCCCGCCGGGGCGGTGGCCACCACGCGGATGGCCTGCCCCAGCACCGGGTGCTCCACGCCGAAGGCCGCGCACTCGCCCACCTGCCGCGTGGCGTACAGCTCCTCCTCCACCTCCGTCGGGCTGACGCGGTAGCCGGAGGTCTTGATCATCTCGTCGCGCCGGCCCACGAAGTACAGGAAGCCGTCCGCGTCGCGCGTGACGGTGTCGCCGGAAAAAACCGCGACCTCGCCCAGCGGCAGCCCGCCCTCGCGCCCGGCCGTGCCCGCGGGCAGCGGCTTGTAGCGCTCCGCGGTGCGCACGGGGTCGTTCCAGTAGCCCAGGCCCACCAGCGCGCCGCGGTGCACCAGCTCGCCCGGCTCGCCCGGCTCGCACTCGCTGCCGTCCTCGCGCAGCACCAGGATCTCCGCGTTGGGTATGGCGCGGCCGATGGAGTCGGGACGGCGGTCCACCTCCTGCGGCGGCAGGTACGTGGAGCGGAAGGCCTCGGTCAGGCCGTACATCAGGAAGGGCTTCGCCCTGGGCACGCGCTCGCGCAGCAGCGCCAGGGTCTCGCGCGGCATGCGCCCGCCGGTGTTGGCGAAGTAGCGCAGGTGCTCGCCGATCGCCGCCGGCCAGGACAGCGCCGCGAGCTGGATGTACAGCGGCGGCACGGCCGTCAGCCCCGTGACGCGCTCGCGCTCCATGCAGCGCAGCACGTCGCGCGGCAGCAGCCAGTTCAGCAGCTCCACGCGCGCGCCGGCGTGGAAGGCCGTGGTGAGCTGGCTGAAGCCCGCGTCGAAGGACAGCGGCAGCGCCGCCAGCAGCGTGTCGTCCGGGCGGTTGTCCAGGTAGGACGCGACGCTGGCCGCGCCGGCCACGAGGTTGCGGTGCGACAGCACCACGCCCTTGGGCCGCCCGGTGCTGCCCGAGGTGTAGAGGATGGCCGCCATGTCGGCGTCGATGACGCGGTGCCCCGCACGCGGCGGCGCGTCGAGCAGCGTGTCCCAGGCGCAGAGCGCCACCCCGGGCGGCACCGCCAGCCCGGACGGCACCGCGCCCGTGAGCACCACGTGGCGCAGGTCCGGGCAGCTCGGCAGCTGCGGCAACAGCAGGGGCAGCCGCTCGGGCGAGGTCACCAGCACCCGCACGTTGCAGTCGGCCAGGATGAAGCCGACCTGCGCCGGCTTGAGCAGCGGGTTCAGCGGCACGAACGCGCCGCCGGCCGCCGGCGCGCCGAAGCTCGCCACCACGGTCTCGAAACGCTTCTCCAGCCAGATCGCCACGCGCTCGGCGCGCCGCAGGCCCAGCGCCATCAGCCCCGCGGCGAAGCCCTGCACCTGCGCCTGCAGCGCCGCGTACTCCAGCGCCCGCCCGCCCTGGCTCAGGGCTGGGGCCTGGGGCGCACGCCACGCCGCGCAGGCAATCAATTCAGGCAACAAGGCGGCAGCAGGCATGGGCATGCGCGGGATCTCTTCCCCGGACCCTTGGGCCAAAGCCCTTGGGAAGGCCCGGCAGACCTGGGGCTCGACCCAGGGCAGGAAGGGAAAATTTTTGAGAAAAACTTTGAAGTATCCAATTATCGGGCTCAATTTCAACTGCTCATGCTGGTGCAGAATTCCAAATCCGGCACCTGCTCCTGAGGGAGCACTGCATCAAGCCTTGCCATCCCGCTTCGTCCAGAGACGAAACCGGCCGCCGTGCCGGGTTTGGGACATGGCCACACCCTGCCTGTCACATCACAGGCCACGGCGTCCGGGGCTCCGGGCGCGGTGGCCGCTGTTGGTCGAAGGAATTTCCCGCATGGACACTCAACAAGAAGTGCTCGCCCTGCTCGACGAGCTGCTCGGTCTGGGCGGACGCACTGCCGAGTTCACCCGCGACACCCCGCTGCTGGGAGCGCTGCCCGAGCTCGATTCGATGGGCGTGGTGGCCCTGCTGGGCGGCCTGGAAGAGCGCTTCGGGCTGGTCCTGGCGGACGACGAGATCGAAGGCGCCGCCTTCGCCACCGTGGGAACGCTGACGGACTTCGTTGCCGCTCGCCGCGCCGCCTCGCCCGCTTCTTGACCACGACATTGCGCCAACCCGCACGCCCCTTCTTCATGGGCCGGGACGAGGGCCGGCGCTTTTGCCTGCACCACCGCGCTGCGGGCGGGCAGCCGCGCGCGCGCGTGCTGTACCTGCACCCGCTGGCCGAGGAGATGAACCGCAGCCGCCGCATGGCCGCGCTGCAGGCGCGGGCCCTGGCCGGCGCGGGCTTCGAAGTGCTGCAGATCGACCTGCACGGCTGCGGCGACAGCGCGGGCGATTTCTCCGACGCTTCCTGGCAAGGCTGGACGGCCGATGCGCTGCAGGCCTGCGAGTGGCTGCGCGCGCAACCCGGCACCGCGCCGCTGTGGCTGTGGGGCCTGCGTGCGGGCGCGCTGCTGGCCGTGGAGGCCGCGCACGCGCTGCCGGCGCCGTGCAACCTGCTGCTGTGGCAGCCTCCGGCCAGCGGCGCGGCGGTGCTGCAGCAGTTCCTGCGCCTGCGGCTGGCCGAGGGCCTGGCCCTGGGCGATGCCGGCGCGCTGATGAAGACCTTGCGCGCCCAGCTGGATGCTGGCCAGGCGGTGGAAGCCGCCGGCTACGCCATGTCCCCTGCGCTGGCACACGGGCTGCAATCCGCCACCCTGGCGCCCCCGCCGCCTCGCGCGGGCCGGTTGGCCTGGCTGGAGCTCGGCGGCACGGAGCCCGGCGCACCTTCCCCCGTTGCGCAGCCGCTGCTCGATGCCTGGCGCCGTGCCGGCTGGCAGGTGCACGCGCAACGGGTGCCGGGCCCGGCCTTCTGGGCCACCGCCGAGACCGAAACCGCGCCCGCGCTGCTGCAGGCCACGCTGCAAGGGCTGCAGGACGAGGTGCCCGCGCCGCGGGACGAGGTGCCGGCGTGAACATGGCCGCGTGGCAGGAGCATGCGCTGGGCTTCGACTGCCAAGGCTTGCAGCTCATGGGCGTGCTGGCCGGCCTGGCCCAAGCCCCGGCCTCCGCCACGGGCGTGGTGATCGTCACCGGCGGGCCGCAGTACCGCGCCGGCGCACACCGCTTGTTCGTGGGCCTGGCCCGCGCGCTGGCCGGCGCGGGGTACCCGACGCTGCGCTTCGACCTGCGCGGCATGGGCGACAGCGAGGGCGACTTTCCCGGCTTCGAGCACACCGCGCCCGACATCGGCGCGGCCATCGGGGCGCTGCTGGCGCGCTGCCCGCAGGTGGACCGCGTCGTGCTGTGGGGCCTGTGCGACGGCGCCTCCGCAGCACTGCTGTACCTGCACGCCACGCGCGATGCGCGCGTGCGCGGCCTGTGCCTGGCCAACCCCTGGGTACGCTCACCGCAGAGCCTGGCGCGCACCCACGTCAAGCACTACTACGCGCGGCGCCTGCTGCAGCGCGAGTTCTGGCGCAAGCTGCTGCGCGGAGGCGTCGGAGCCTCAGCGCTGGCCGGCTTGGCGGGCAGCCTTCGGACCGCGTGCAGCGACGCGAGCACGACCGGCGGCGCCCCTTTCCAGCAGCGCATGGCGCAAGCCTGGAACGCCTTCGACGGCGGGATCCTGCTCCTGCTCAGCGGGCAGGACTACACGGCCAAGGAATTCCTGGAGCTCGCCGGCACCGACCGGCTCTGGCGCCAGGCGCTGGGTGGATCGCGGCTGCAGCGCGAGGACTGCGTCGAGGCCGACCACACCTTCTCCAACCTCGCCAGCAGAGCGTGGCTGCTGGAGCGCACACTGGCTTGGTTGCGGGCACATCCAACACAGCCAGCGGCTGGCGGCAGCGCCGCGATGCCTGCGCCTGCTGCGCCCGGCGCCCGGCAGGCGTGAACGCAGCCGTCCGGTCATGAGCCCTGGCCTGTGCCATTGCCGCCAAGCCAAGCCAGGCCCCGCCTTGACTTCCTGAGCCTATGTCGATCCGAAAATCGCTCCTGACCACCTGCATAGACCGCTATGTGAGTCTGGCCATCAACATCGGTTCGACGGTGGTGCTGGCACGGCTGCTGACGCCCAACGAGGTGGGTGCCTTTTCCGTGGCCATGGTGCTCATCTCGGTGATGTCGATGATGCGGCAGATGGGCGCAGGCCAGTACCTGGTGCAGGAGAAGGAGCTGACGGAGGACCGCATCCGCGCCGTGTGGTCGGTTCAGCTCGGCGTCGGGCTGCTGCTGTCGCTGGTGGTGGCGGGGATGGCGGTGCCGGCCAGCCATCTCTACGGCGACGCCCGCATCCGCGACATCCTGTTCGTGCTGGCAGCCAACTTCGCGGTCACCCCCTTCGGCTCGGTGACCTGCGTCTGGCTCACGCGTGAAATGCGCTTCGGTCCGCTGGCGCTGATGAACTTTGCCTACGCGGCGAGCGGCGCGGCCGTGTCGATCTTCCTGGCCTGGAAAGGCCATGGCGCCATCAGCCTAGCCTGGGGCAACTTGGCCGGCACGGTGGCCAACGCGCTCACGGCCATGTGCTTTCGCCCGCGCAACTACCCCTGGCTGCCCGGGCGGCGCGAGGTCAGGCGCGTGCTGGCCTTCGGCGCACGCGTGTCCTCCTCCTCGCTGGCCGATACCCTGGCCCGCGGTGCCCCGGAGTTTCTGCTGGGCAAGCTGCAGGACCTCACGTCGGCGGGCTTCTTCTCGCGCGCCAACGGCCTGGTGTCGCTGTTCCACCGCCTGGTGTTCGACGTGGTCAGCAGCGTGGCCGCCTCGGCCTTCGCCAAGCAGTCGCGCGAGTCGCGCGACGTGCGCACGCCCTTCCTGCTGGGCATCGCGCACGTCACCGTGCTGTGCTGGTCGTTCATCGGCGTGGTGATCCTGCTTGCGCCCATGCTGATCCGGCTGCTCTATGGGCCACAGTGGGAGAGCTCCATTGAGCTGGTGCGGTGGCTGGGCGGCGCGCTGATCTTCAGCGCACCGGCGGCGCTGTGCACGGCCGCGCTTACCGGGCTGGGCCAGGCCCGCCTCGTGCTGCGGGCCAGCCTCTTCAGCTCGGCCGTGGCGCTGCCCCTGTTCATAGCGGCCGGATTTCACGGCATGCAAGCCATGTCGGCCGCGGTGCTGGTTGCCAGCATCCTGAGCACCGCATACTGGCTCAGGAGCACCCGCAAGATACTGGGCTTCAGCTGGGCCGAACTGGCCGCCCACTGCCGGCACAGCGCCCTCGTGGCGGTTGCCACCGCGATTCCCCCTGCGCTCGTCATCACGCTCTGGGGCTCGGCTCCCGGGCAGACCTTGACGACGCTGTCCCTGGGTGTCGCCGGGGCAGCAGCGGGCTTCCTCGCCGCCCTCGTACAGCAGGGCCATCCGCTGTTCCACGAACTGCAGCGCATCCTCAGCCATCGCGGGATGCTGAGTGCCAGGAAACCGTGAGGCAGCGCCGCAACGCCCTGTACCGCAAGAGGAAATGAAGAAGCCTAGCCCGGTGTCCAGCACCATCTCGCTGCGCATAAACCTGCTGCGCTACATGCTCATCGTCGGCATCGTGCTGCTGCACTCCCCGCCGTATGTCCCGCTCGCCGAGTTGCCGGCCGACCCCTCGGCCTTCGAATGGACGAAAGCTTTCTTCCAGGGTGTGCTGTTCCGGATGTCGGTGCCCATCCTGTCCTGCATTTCCGGCTACCTGCTGTTCTCCGCCAGGAACCAGGACTACCTCGACCTGCTGGCGAAAAAGGGCAAGACCATCCTGGTGCCCATGCTGGCCTGGAACGGCATCGCCTTCGCCGCCATGTACCTCCTCGGTGCCACCGGCCACGCGTCGGGCCTCGGCAACGGCAGCGCCTATCCGTTCGATATCTGGACCGCCGTGGACGGCCTTCTCGCGCTGCAGGGCACGGCCTGGAACTATCCGCTGGCCTTCCTGCGCGACCTGCTGGTCATGATCGCGCTCTCACCGATCCTGCGCCTCGTGCTCGCGCGCGCACCGTATGCGGGCCTTGCCATCTGGGTCGCGATCTTCTTTGCCGACCTCGACGGCCCGCTGGTGATGCGGCCCGACCTGCCGGTGACCTTTTACCTGGGCGCCCTGGCCGCCGTGCAGCGCTGGAACCTGGAACGGTTGGACAGGTTCGCCAAGCCGTGCCTCGTCGCGCTGCTGTCCTTGTGCCTGTTCATGCTGCTGTACCGGGTGGCAGACCGGAAATGGTTCGTCGTGCTCATGCCGTGCCTGATCTGGCCCGTGTCGGCCCTGTTGGCGCAGACCGCCTTCGGCCAAGCCTGTGCCAGGCTCGCCCCGGTCAGCTTCTTCATCTTCCTCTTCCACGCCTTCCCGCTGAAGCTCATTGCGGACCTTCTGGCGAAGATCAGCGTCCTGCCGTTCGAGGTGGCTTGGTTTCTGGCGCCCGCCTTGACCGTGCTGGTATGCCATGGCGTCTTCCATGTGCTGAGCCTGCTGTGCCCGCGCCTGTTGGGCGTCGTGACGGGGGGCCGCGTCCCGAGCCGCCGGTCGCGCGGCCACGTCGCCGCGCTGGAGTCGCCGGGCTCCGCGCCGAAATAGAGGGCTCGCTGCCTCCACGCCAGCCCCGTGGCGGCTCGGCCTACCGGGGCGCCACGCTCCAGACCGGGTGGTCGTTGAAACTGGCCCGCAGCGCCGGGTAGTTGGATGCCGATCGCACGCGGGCCCAACCTTCGGCCGCACCCGCGGCCTCCATGTCGACGGCGTAGGACAGCGCCGGCATGAGGTTCCCCCAGTACCCCGAGGCTGCGGTCGGATAGCCGGTTTCCAGCGCAGCGCCGGCCGCGATGCCGGTAGGAATGCCCAGGGCGCGCGCCAGCTCGCCCCATGAACTGAACCATGGACCGGTGCCGTTCTTCCAGTCCGCGGTCTTGGCCTTGGCGAAAGGCAGGTTGTACTGGGCGCCGTGCGTGTACGCGAACTCGTCCTCCCCACCACCGCCCAGGCGGCCCGTGACGGAGCGGAACTTCCAAGTCAGGAAGGCATCGAGCCGGGGCTGGATGGCCGGAGCATGCGCCCGCAGCTCCTTGGCGTACGCCAGCGCCGCGGTGAGGAAGTCGTCCATCCACGGTGCGCCGACGTACCAGTCGCCTGCGACTGAATAGGGGCTGTAACCCTCGACCATCCCCAGCGGGTTGTTCGGCTGGGCGACGTAGCGCTTGTGGTAGGCGATCACGTTGTTGCCGACCGACTCGATGAACTGAGCGCGCAGCGGGTCATCGTCCGGCGTGATGGTGGCCGCCTGCGCCAGGGTGCGGATGGCCCAGGCCGAGCTGCGCGTCTGCGCGGCGTCGGCGCCACTCAGGTACAGGCCTTGGCTGAAGCCGCGCGTCTTGTCGGAATGCTTGACGAAGTTGGCCGTGGCCAGCAGCTGCGTTTCCTCCATGAAGTAGTTCCAGCCGGTGAGCAGGTAGGCCATGTAGCCCATGGAGGGGTGATGCGAGGTCTTGAACTGCGGCGGCATCGCGCCGCTCGCCACGGGCGTGTACGTGTCCTTGGAGGAGCTGCCGGTGTCGCTGATGCCCGAGCCCGTGCGCATGACCAGGTTCGGATAACTGGCGAAGACCAGCGGACGGTGGGTCTTCTCGTCGCGGTAGTGGATGCCGTAGCGGCCGGCGGCGTAGGCGTTGATGATCACGCCCCGGTACGCGCGCGGATCGCCTTGCGTGCTCAAGTAGGCCACGTCCCACTCGGGCAGCAGCCCGATGGAGGGGTGGTAACCCGTGGTGCCCATGGCATCGTGGTAGCTGCCCTGCATCAGCGGCGTGTATTCGCTGGGCAGCCGGTTGTAGAGCGGGCTGTTGGTCGGCGTGACGGCGACGTAGTTGGGCACCAGCCTGGTGGCCATGAAGTAGGCCGTGTCGTGGCGCGGCGTGATCTGCGGGTCGGTGCCGTTGAACCAGTGCGTCAGCTTGGTCGGCCCGGCCAGCACGGCGCGCTGGTGGTTGAGCAGCGCCAGCGGCTGCGAGAAGCGTTCGGTGCCACCCAGGGTGAAGGTGGCTGTGGCCGTCTTTTCGGCAGGCCCCGGCACGTTGAGGTAGCCGTTTTCGATCCAGGGCATGACCTCTACGCGGCCGTTCTTGTAGACGCGCACTTCCAGCCAGGCCACCAGGTGGGCGGCCCGGCCTATGGGCTTGCGGTAGACCCAGGCGCTCATCTGCGGCCCATAGACAAGCTGCTGCGCGGGCTGGCGCCAGTCTTCAACGCTCCAGCTTGCCGAACCAAAATCGCCGAAGTCCACGCGGGCCGTCATGCCGACGTGCCGCAGCACTGCCGTGGACACGGGGATGCCGGCAACCTCGGCCTGGGGTTTGAGCTTCAGCGCGATGTTGCGCAAGGCACGGGGTTCGAGATCGACGAAGCCGGAAACGATTGCGAACTTGGCGCTCCCGTCGGGCCAGCGGTTCTTGACCACGAACTGCAGCTCGTGCCCGCCCTCGGCCACCAGCACCGAGCCTGCGGGCACCTGACCTTGCCGCAGCGGCTGCCCCAGCGTGAAGGGCAGCGCCGTGCCGCCCGGGTAGCTGGACAACGTCAGCCTGGGCAGGGCGTTCACGTCGGTCGCGGGCCGTGGCAGCCGCATGGTCAACCGGGCCGGGTCGTCGGCCGCCATGGCCGTACCCAGGCCCTGGACGCCGGTCAGGACACAGGCCATCAGGCACCTGGCCCAGCCACGCCTGAGCTGTCGCGGATCGAATGTCACGGCTGTTTCTCCTGTTGGTCCGCCGCATCGGCGCTGCAGGGCCCCCAGGGCCCGGCGTGGGCTGGTCCTTCTACCCGGGTGCCCTAAGGTTTCGATACGCGTGCAACCGGCTCGGCACAGGGCACGCCGCTGGCCACCGCGCCCGGCACGCCCGGCACGGTGCGGGGTTTGGCGCAGAAGTCGAGCGCCGCAGAGGCGACGTCGGCGGCATCGCCCTGCCCCGCCGCGGGCTGCGGCTCGATCTGCAGCGCATCGGCGCGCTGCGGCGAGCCTGCCCAATCGCCGTCCACGTTGTCCCAGGCCTTCACCAGGCCGCCGTCGCGTGCGCGCACGGGGCCATCGAGCACATTGGCATGCACCTGCGCCTGCGCGGGTGGTACGCGCACGTCGATGCCGGCGGTGTTGACCAGCGTGTTGTGCGCCACGACGATGCCCGCGGCGCGGAAGACGTGGATGCCGGCATCGTTGCAATGGGCCACGATGTTGTTGATCACCCGGCCGTCGCGGTGCTCGGCATCGCAGCGGGCATCGCGGCAGAAGGCGCCCCCCGTGCCGCCGCCGCCCATGGACAGGCCCGCGCGCGTGCCGGGCTGCGAGACGTCCTGCGCGGTACAGACCACCAAATTGCGCTCGATGCGGCCGTTGTGCCCGCCGCCCTTCATGAACACGCCAAAGGAGGCCCGGTTGCCCTGCGCCTTGACGAAGTGCGCCACCACGTTGTCCACCACCTGCCAGCCGTCGGCACCGACGATGTCCACCGGCGTCACGGGCTTGTCGGTGTCGCGCGCGCCGCTGTTGCGGATCGTGTTGAACTGCAGCAGGCCGTCATCGGGCCACTGGCCGCCCTGGCCGTTGATCTTGACATGCGCATTGAAGTCCTCGATGAGGTTGTTGCGCAGCACCGTGGCGTGCGCCTTCCCCACCACGTGGAAGGCATGCTCGCAGTCGCCATGCCTCACGCACACGCCGCGCAGGTGCAGGTTCTCGAACACCCAATGGGGCTGGCTGACCGTGATGCCCTCCACGGCCTCGAACTCCAGCGTGACCGTGCCGGGCCGCAGGGCCGTCAGCACGATGGGCGCTGTTGCCGTGCCGCCGCCGCCGGTGTGCAGAGCTTGAGTGAACCGGTAGTGGCCGGAGGCAACCACCAGCTGCTGTCCGGGCCGGGCCCGCTGCATCGCCGCGGCGATCTCGGCCTCGCCGTGCAGCAGCACGCCGCCCACGGCCGGCCCCTCTGGGGACGTGGGCGCGGCCAACGCCAGTGGGCGCCCGGCTTCGGTGTAGCGCTGGGGGGCCAGTGCCTGCGGCTGCTGCCCTTTGCCCAGGGTGGGCAGCAGCGCGGGCACCTCGCGCTCCAACCGCCGCTGCAGCGTCTGCAACACCGGCGCGCCCACGGCCTGCAGTTGCGGATGACCCTCCAGCCGGCGCTGCGCGTAGCGCACCCATTCGCCCGGCGTGTGCTGCGTCAGCGCCGCCACCACCTCCCCGAGTCTCTGGCCGGGCAGCAGCACGACGGCCGCCCCCAGCGCCAAAGGGACGGCCAGGGTCAGCAGCGCCAGCCGGCGCAGGCGGCTTCCAGTTGTTCTCGATGTGGTGGTCGGCATGGGGTGCTTCTCATTCCGGCAGGGTTGTGTGCGACCGGGCGCGCGGCACCGGGCCGCCAGGCGATGGCGGCAAGCTCGCCGGCCCCGCGCCGTGGCGCAGGTTGGCGGCCAGCCGCAGGCCAAAGCGCAGCCGGGACCGGTCCCAGGGCGTGAAGCGCGGCATCAGGAACGGGTGCGTGTCGCGGCTGGCGCTGCCCCAGTCGGTGGTGAAGGCGGCCTCGAAGCCCGCTTCGCGCACGATGGCCACGGCCTGGGCATCGAAGTCCTTGCCCCACTTGCCGTTGGGGTAGGCAAACAGCCCGACCGTCTCGCCCAGGATCGCCTCCAGCTGCCGCTTGCCATCGACGACTTCCTGGCGCACCTGCGCCGCCGGCAGCCCCGCGAGGATGGGATGCGAGACGGTGTGTGCGCCGATCTGCATGCCGGCGCGGCGCAAGCGCCGCAACTGGTTGTGGCTGAGCATGAGCTCCAGGGAGGGCTGCACACCTGCACGCGCGGCGATGTCCTGCGCCAGCGTGTTGCGAGCCGGCGGCGGCAGGTACTTCAGCGCGTTGTCGATGCGCTCGATCGCATGGCGCTTGAGCGGCACGCTGTCCAGCGCATAGCGCTCCAGGCCCACGTCGCGCAGGTCCAGCTCGAAGTGCTCGGTACGGCGCACCGCCTCTTCCACCATGTCGTTCCACAGGCAACCGCCCTCCAGGGCACCGCTGGTGATGAAGAAGGTGGCGCACAGCCGGTGGCGCAGCAGGATCGGCAACGCCACGTCATGGCCGTCGGCATAGCCGTCGTCGAAGCTGATGCACAGCGCGCGCGGCGGCAGCGTCCCCGAGTACAGGCGCTGCACCGCCTCGTCCAGCGGCAGCACGTTGAACAACAGCGCCACCCAGCGGCACAGGCGGTCGAAGAACGCGGCATCGATCTCTTCCGGATAGATCGGGTCAGGCTCCGGGACCACCCGGTGCAGGATCAGCACGCTCAAGCGTGCGCGCTCGCCTGCGGGCGAGAGCATCCCCAAGAGAGGCTTCAGCATCGCTTACGCCGCCCTAGCAGGCTTCATCGCGGCCTTGCCGCTCTTTAACGGCGGGGCTTCCTCCCGCTCCCAGCCGCGGGTCTGTACCCATATGCGCGCCGCCGCCAGGATCGCCAGCAGGTTGTAAGGCAGATCGAACTGCGCCAAGCTCAGGAAAGTGCCGCCCACGACGTACGCCACCAGCGACACTTGGCACAGCGAGCCCAGATCGTAGGCCCAGCGTGCCTGCGGGATGTCGGCTGCATGCTTGCGCAACCAGCCTCCCGTGCTCCAGATGGAGTACAGCATGCCCAGGAACAGGAACAGGCCGATGAAGCCGTGGCTGCCCAGCACTTGGAAGTAGATGCTGTGGGCAGCGAAGACGGCATCCGGGTTGGGCGAGTACATGGCGAAATACTCGGGCTTGTAGGTAATGAAGCCCAGGCCCACCAGGTGATGCTGCGCCGCGTTCCAGGCCATGATCCAGGCGTTGATGCGGCCCTGGGCCGAGGCGTCCTGGTCATGCGTCTTGATGGAGTTCATGCGCTCCATCCAGGCATCGGGCATGAGGGCCACCACCCCCACCACCCCCAGCGCGATCAGCACGCCACCGGTCATGCGGTTCTTGCCGCGCCACCATAGCACCAGCACCATCGCGCTCACCGCCAGCAGCGCCCCGCGCGAGTAGCTGCCCAGCGAGGCGGCTGCGCACAACACCATCATTGCGCCTAGCAAACGCCGCAGCCAGCGGTTGGCGACCTGCATTTGCAGATAGCGAACCAGCGGTACCGTCATTGCCAGCGCAGTAGCAAAGTGGTTGTTGTCGTCCAGCAGCGAGCCCGGTGGGCCGAGCACCTTGTGGCTGCCGCCGGTGAGCACGGTAAACAGCCCGCCCTTGGCGCCCAGAATCGCCAGTGACATCGTGACCACCCACGTCATGGCCATGATCTGCTTCTTCGTGTTGAGCAGCGACAGCGCCACGAACACGAACAGGCACATCTTGATGACCTTGCTGTACTGCTCGGTGTCGCCTACCGGGTCCATGCCGAAGCGCCAGGAGATCGTGAACCAGACGACGTAGAGCGTGAACCAGATTGTCGCCGGCCCCTTGAAGGGCGAGGCGCGATGGTCGCTGGTCAGCACCAGGCCCACCAGCGTGCAACCGGCGGCCGTCGCTGCCAGCGGCGCACTGTAGGCGAAGCCGTAAGTGAGGCGGTGTGGATTCATGATGCTCAACCATGTCCACACCAGGACCCCGATCCATGGCTTTCTCAACGCCATGAGCGAGCCCACGAACACGGGCAACACGATCAGCAGATCACGCATACCGGTAGCGGGGGTACCTGGCCGTTGCGCCGCCGGCGGCCTCAGGCCGCGCGGCTGCGCGCCAGGCGGCTGAACAGCTCGAGCTGCGCCTGCGTGGTCTGCTGCCAGCTGAAGCCCTCGGCGTAGCGGCGCACCGCCGCGCGCTGCGGCGCCTGGCGCAGCAGCAGTTGCACCGCCGCGGCCAGCGCCGCCCCTTCACGCGGCTCGAACAGCACGCCGCCCGACTCGGGCGTGACCACCTCGGGCGTGCCCCAGATGCGCGTGGCCACCACCGGCGTGCCGCAGGCCATCGCTTCCAGCAGCACGTTGGCCCAGCCCTCGCGGCTGGAAGCCAGGATCAGCGCGTCCGCGGCGCTGTACCAGCGCAGCAGCTGCTCGTTGGGCACGGCGCCGGCGAAGGTCACGCGCCCGGCCACGCCCAGCGCCTGCGCCTGCGCCTGCAGCCGCTCGCGCTCCACGCCGTTGCCCACCACCACCAGCCGTGCCTGCGGGTGCGACTGCAACAGCGCCGGCATGGCGTCGATCGCCACGTGATGGCCCTTGCGCTCCACCAGGTGCCCCACCGACAGCAGCAGCGGCGCGCCGTCGAGCCCGAGCTCGGCGCGCATCTGCGCCTGCGGCAGCGGGCGGAAGCGCTCCAGGTCCACGCCGTTGCGCATGACGTGCAGCTTGCCTGGGTCGATGTCCCAGCCGCGCAGCACGTCCATCAGCGCCGAGCACACGCCGATGGAGGCATCGGCGCGCCGCGCGGCCCAGCGGATCATGGTGCGCGGCAGCGCGTAGGCCGGGATCAGGTTGAGGTCCGTGCCGCGCGCCGTGATCGACAGCGGCTTGCCGACCCAGCGCGCGATCAGCGCCGCGGCCACGCCGTCGGGATAGTAGTAATGGGCATCGATCACGTCGAAGTCGAAGCCCTCGGCCAGCACCTGGCGCACCGCCGGCAGCGCCGCCAGCGCCAGCGCCAGCGGCGCCGTGCTCATGCCGATCTTGGGCAGCAGCGGGTAGCGCGGATGCAGCACCTCGATGCCGTGGCGCGTCTCGCGCCGCGGCACCGCGGCCCAGCGCGCGTACTCGCCGAAGCGCGCGTTCGTGGACGGGAACCACGGCACCGGCGCCACCACGCGCGTGTGCACGGCGCCGCTCTTGAGCAGCTCGCGCAGCCGCGTCTCGACGAAGATGCCATGCACCGGCATCACGCTGTTGGGAAACAGCGTGGAGAACAGCAGCGTGCGGACGGGCCGGCTCATGCGCCCTGCGGCCTGGGCACGCTGCGGCCGATGGCCACGTACTGCAGCCCGTGCGCCTTGACCAGCGCGGGCTCGAACAGGTTGCGCCCGTCGAAGACCACGGGCTGCTTGAGCGCGGCGCGGATGGCGTCGAAGTCCGGGCTGCGGAACTCGCGCCACTCGGTGACGATCACCAGCGCGTCGGCGCCCGCGAGCGCCGCCATGGCGCTGTCGGCGAAGCTCACGCCCTCCACGCCCTGAAGCGCCGCGCGCGCCTGCTCCGTGGCCACCGGGTCGTAGGCCTGCACGCGCGCGCCGCGGCGCACCAGGTCGTCGATCACCACCAGGCTGGGCGCCTCGCGCATGTCGTCGGTGTCGGGCTTGAAGGCCAGGCCCCACAGCGCGAAGGTGCGGCCGGCCAGGTCCTGGCCGAAGTGCGCCACCACCTTGTCGCCCAGCACGTGCTTCTGGTGGTCGTTGGCCGCCTCCACGGCCTCCAGCACTTGCAGCCGCACGCCGTTCTCGGCGCCCGTGCGCACCAGCGCCTTGACGTCCTTGGGGAAGCACGAGCCGCCGTAGCCCGCGCCCGAGTACAGGAAGTGCGTGCCGATGCGCGGGTCGCTGCCGATGCCGCGGCGCACCATGTCGATGTCCGCGCCCACCTTCTCGGCCAGCAGCGCCAGCTCGTTCATGAAGCTGATGCGCGTGGCCAGCATGGCGTTGGCGGCGTACTTGGTGAACTCGGCGCTGCGCACGTCCATGAGCTGCAGCCGGTCGTGGTTGCGCGTGAACGTGGCATAGAGCGCGCGCATGAGCAGCACCGCGCGCTCGTCGTCGGCGCCCACGACGATGCGGTCGGGCTTCATGAAGTCGCCCACCGCCGCGCCCTCCTTGAGGAACTCGGGGTTGGACACCACCGCGTACTCCACCTCCACGCCGCGGCGCTCCAGCTCCTGGCGCACCGCCTCGCGCACGCGGTCGGCCGTGCCCACGGGCACGGTGCTCTTGTCCACGATGACCTTGTAGTCGGTCATGTGCATGCCGATGCTGCGCGCGGCCGACAGCACGTGCTGCAGGTCCGCCGAGCCGTCCTCGCCCGGGGGCGTGCCCACGCCGATGAACTGCAGCGTGCCGTGCGACACCGCCTCGGCCACGTCGGTGGTGAACTGCAGCCGGCCCACGGCCACGTTGCGCCGCACGATGGCTTCCAGCCCCGGCTCGTGGATGGGAATGCCGCCGTCCTGGAGCACACGGATCTTGCGCTCGTCCACGTCCAGGCACACGACGTGGTTGCCCATCTCGGCCAGGCACGCGCCGGTCACCAGACCCACGTACCCGGTACCAATCACGGTGACTTTCATCTTTCAGCCTTCCAGATGCATGTGAGGGTGTCCGCCGCGCGCAGCCTCAGGCGCGAGCGCACAGCGCCTCGTAGACCTTGCGGTAGTGGGCCACGGACACGCGCCAGTTGCGTTCGAGCTCCACGAACTCGCGGCCCGAACGGCGCAACTGCGGCCAGCGCTCGCGCTGGCCCAGCAACTGCAGCACCGCCTGCGCCAGCGCCTCGGGGCTGCCGGCCTTGAACAGCATGCCCGTCTCGTTGTGGCGAATGAGCTCCTTGTGGCCGCCCACGTCGGAGGCCACCAGCAGCCGGCCCTGCGCCATCGCCTCCAGCGGCTTGAGCGGCGTGACCAGCTCGGTCAGCCGCATCGAGTGGCGCGGGTAGGCCAGCACGTCCACCAGGTCGTAGTAGCGCTGCACTTCCTTGTGCGGCACGCGCCCGGTGAAGACCACCTTGTCGGCCAAGCCCAGCGAGCGGGCCTGCGCCTTGAGCGCGGCGTCCTGCGGGCCGCCGCCCACCAGCAGCACGCGCACCTCGGGGCGCTGCGCCAGTAGCGCCGGCAACGACTGCAGCAGCAGGTCCAGGCCCTCGTAAGCGTAGAACGAACCGATGAAGCCCACCACGTCGCAGCCGGCCAGCCCCAGCTGCGCCTTGAGCGCCTGGTCGGGCTCGCCGCCCACGTCGAAGGCGTCGATGTCCACGGCGTTGGGAATGACGGTGACCTTCTGCGCCGGGATGCCGCGCGCCACGATGTCGCCGCGCAGCCCCTCGCAGATCGTGAACACGTGGTCCGCGTTGCGCAGCGCATGCGTCTCCAGCCGCCGCGTGAGGCGGTAGCGCAGGCTGCCCTCGGTGGTGGTGCCGTGGTCCACCGCGGCGTCCTCCCAGAAGGCACGCACCTCGTACACCACCGGGATGCCCAGACGCCGGCCCACGCGCAGCGCGGGGATGGCGTCGAGCACCGGCGAGTGCGCATGCAGCACGCTGGGCCGCACCTGCTGCGCCACCTCCAGCAGCCGCTGCTCCAGGCTGCGCATGAGCGCGATCTCGCCCAGGCCCGGCAGGCGCGGGCCGCTGCTGGGCGCCATGGGCGTGCGGAAGAAATGCAGCCCGTCCACGTCCTCCTCCAGCCCCTTGGGCTCCAGGTGCTTGGGGCTGGTGAGGTGGAAGGTCTCCCAGCCCAGGCGGCGCTGCTCGCGCAGGATCGACTGGGTGCGGAAGGTGTAGCCGCTGTGCAGCGGGATCGAATGGTCCAGGACGTGCAGGATTCGGGGCGTCGTCATCTCAAGCTTTCTTCAGCGGCCCGCGGCGCGGGCGGCGCTGCGGTCGGCGGGACGGGGACGGCCTCAGAGGCGCCAGAGCCGGAAGCCCGCGCCCTGCACGGCGGCGGCGTCGAAGGCGGCCTTGACGTCGATGAAGACGCCGTTGCGCACCAGCTTGCGCGCGAGCTCCTCCAGCGGCATCGAGGCGAACTCGCGGTGCGCCACCGCGGCCACGATGCCGTCGGCGCGCGGCAGCGCATCCCAGGGCACGAGCTTGACGCCGTACTCGTGCAGCGCCTCCTCGGGGTCGGCCCAGGGGTCGGTGACGCTGACCTCCACGCCGTAGCTCTGCAGCTCGTGGATGATGTCCACGACCTTGGAGTTGCGCAGGTCGGCGCAGTTCTCCTTGAAGGTCAGGCCCAGCACGTTCACGCGCGCGCCCTTGATGTAGCTGCCCGAGGCGATCATGTTCTTGATCGTCTGCTCGGCGATGAACTTGCCCATGCCGTCGTTGATGCGCCGCCCGGCCAGGATCACCTGCGGGTGGTAGCCCAGCATCTCGGCCTTGTGCGTGAGGTAGTACGGGTCCACGCCGATGCAATGCCCGCCCACCAGGCCCGGCTTGAACTTCAGGAAGTTCCACTTCGTGCCGGCGGCTTCGAGCACCTCGGTGGTGTCGATGCCGA
>JAEYPG010000732.1 GCA_023410975.1 Pseudomonadota bacterium | reverse complement strand
AAGCCCTGCGGGTTTTAAAGAAAAAATATTGGAATGGTATCGGTAAATCGTCGCTCCTGATTAGAGCAACATGTAACGTAAATCCAATGGTATCCGGATCAAAATTTTTTCTTTAAAAACCTTGCATGTGCCCGCCCTGCCACCTGGAAGGAGTGCTTTCTTTTTTTCTGTTTTTTCTTTTGGAAATGTTCCACTCTAAACCTAAAAATGAGATGGAGTAGTGACGTCAAAAAAAGCAAGGATCAAATGAGAACTTACACAATGTTATATAAAACATCAGCAAAAGTTGCACATTGTATTAGTCTCTGTTTATAAAAGGTTTTTTTTAAATGCGAAAGTCTCCCAGATCACTATGAGTGACGTGACAATCGTAAGAAGATCTGAGAGTGGATCCATAACGCGAAAATACTTTTCTTTTTCAATTGAAAAAATAAAGGGTTGCGGGCCCGGATCGGAAAATGTATCTTTAAGCTGCGAGTAGTTGACTCGCTTTTGTTCTTTGAAAGGTTGCTTCAGGGGTTGTGAAGGGTAGCGGAAAAGAGGTGTAGATTACTATCCGTTTGGGCTGACGTTTAACAGTTACTCAAGAGAAAACACGGTCTACAACAAATACCAATTCAACGGAAAGGAAATTCAGAACGAACTTGGTCTCGGGTGGAATGACTTCGGTGCTCGAATGTACATGGCTGACATCGGGCGATGGGGCATATTGGATCCCTTAGCGGAAAAAGGCAGAAGATGGAGTCCATATAATTATGCATTTGATAATCCGGTTCGATTCATTGATCCTGATGGCATGTGGCCGGATCTCCCAAGTTGGAATGATGTTAAAGATTTTGCTAATGGTGCCGTCAACGCTGTAGTGTCAAATGCCACTAATGTTTACTCAGTTGATGGAAAAACCAAATTGGTCGATGGAGTAGACCGTCAGGAGAGAAGTTCGAATGCTTATAACCTTGGACAAAAACTTGGAGATGCTTTTAGTGTTGCTCAAGGCGTCGTAGAAGCAGTAGTCGGTACGGTTACTGCTGAGGCTGGTGGAACTTTTGCAGTAGTAACTTCACCAACCGTTGTTGGCGCTGTTGTAGGTACAGGTGTTGCAGTTGTTGGAGGAGTCACCGCAGTACACGGAATGAGTACAGCGAAGAATGGCCTTAGTAATATGCTTAACTCTCAAGGATCAGGGCAAGGAAGAGGAAAGAATAATAGGCAACCAGACCCGGCAGCTACAGGTGACCACACAGTTAGTAATGATAAAGGATCTACCACTTATCAAAAGAACGATAAAAACCCGACCGGATTTCAGGAAGTTAAGAGAGTCGATACAAAAGGTAAAGCACACAATGGAGTGCCAACACCACACGTTCATGAAAACGGTAAAGTCAGACCAGCTAATCAGGATGAAATACCTAAAACAGATTTAAGTAAGAACTAAACAAGTGATATACATGTCAATGAGTTTTGATTTGGAGAAGTTTATTTGGGATGACAACGATTTTGAGCAAATGGGTTGGCATGATAGTAAGATTTATGGGATTGCGTTTAAGGACGATAAGTTTGAGCTTATGCTGGATATAGATTATATCTTGGAGTGGTTACATCCGAAAGAAAATGAATCCAATTTTAAATTTTGGGTTGCTCCAGCAACATTGGTTTTCAGAAATGTCTGGGATTTAAAACTTTCATTGGAGGGAAATTTAAGCTTGGAAATACAAGACATACATAGGGCTAATCCTCGTCCCCCAAAGAATTCTAAGCATATCGAAGAGCCTTTCGAATATGATTGGATAATTGAAACTAATAATGGTGAAATAACATTTCAGTCAGTGGGCTACAAGCAATATTTTAGAATGGCTCCAATTCTATCTGATTTACAAAAAATTGATTCACCACTGAGGGGGAATTCTTTTGATATTAGAGAAGAATAAAAATTAAGCCGCGGCTTTTTTTAATGAGCAAACGCTTTTCTTCCTTTTGATTCCCGGATGAAAGTATCGATGACATCGAAGAGCGTTTTCTTTTTGTCTTCCTCGAGTTGCTGAATTTCTTCAATGCGTTTTAAAGTGGACTTGTCAAATTTACTATTCACGCCTTCACCTACCAGATAGTCTAAAGATACCTCAAGCGCGTCGGCAATTTTTTTGGCCACCTCGATAGAAGGACTAGCGTCGCCGCGTTCATACTTGCCAACCATCACTTGCGAAATGCCGGTTTTGTTCGCCAGGTCGGTTTGAGACATATCCTTTTCTTTCCTTAAATCGGCTATAATCTTCCCTATTTTCATAACTAAAAGACGCTTATTTGGGTGATAGTTATCATTTTATCCAAAAATAACTGATTAAAAGGCATAAATAAAGCTGATAGTTTTTGATGAATTGAAAAGTAAGGGATAGTTTTGTATCTGATAGTTCTAACTAAACTTTTTTTCTATGGCCGCCGAAAATCAGCCTTATCATTACGACTACACCCGCCTGGACACGTTCTTCCAAAATCACTTTGATCCGATTGAAGTAGCCAATCACCTGGATACAATCCGTGATCGCTTAGTGGCACTGGTCGATCATGAGGAAGGTTATCGCGAAACCATCCGAAATGATTATACGATCCTGGGTGAACTGCGAGATATTTTACTGCACCTTCAAAAAGTGTGAGCATGGAAATAACTGAGATCAAACAGCGACTCGCCATTGTTCAGGTGCTTGATCATTACAACCTGCAAGTCGATAAGAACAACATGCTGTGTTGTCCCTTCCATGATGATAAGACGCCATCGCTGCAGATCTATCCGAACACGAACACGTTTTGTTGCTTCTCGTCCAGATGCAAGGCTGGAACCGGTGATGTGATTGAGTTCATCAGGTTGAAAGAGAACGTGACGAAAGCAGAAGCGATCATGAAAGCGAAGGCATTGCTTGGCTACACTCCCGATAAATTAAACGCACCTCAGGAATTAAGCCGAGTAGCTGTCATCGCGAAATACCTGGAGAGCTGCCGCAATGCAATGGCAAAGAGTGAACGTGCTAAAAAGTATGCGACCGAAAGAGGATTAGACTTTGATCGTTTGAAGATTGGCTACTGCAGTGAGAAGGTGCCGGTGAGTTGGAACGATCGCTACAAGGAAAGCGCTGCTCAGGTAGGTGTGATCACGAAAGTGCATGACGGCTACTCCAATCGGTTCAAGAACTGTATTGTGTTCTCGCTTCTGAATGCACAAGGCAATCCGGTTAGCATCTATGGCCGTGGTCTTGATAAAGGACACTTTTATTTACCAGGTGGTCATCAAGGATTATATCCATGTTACCCATCAGCAGAAAGCAAAAAGTTGATCTTAACGGAAGCAGTGATTGATGCAGCCACCTTGCATCAGCAAGAATCCATCGCGAAAGAATTTACCGTATTAGCTTGTTATGGTACGAATGGTTTTACATCGGAGCATGAGCAAGCGATCAAAGACTTAAACTTAGAAGAAGTGATCATCTTCTTTGATGGAGATGAAGCCGGAAGAGAAGGTGTAAAGAAAGTAGCATCGAAGCTTCAAGAGATCAGTAAGGATGTTACCATTAGCCAAGTGAAAACACCAGAAGGCGAAGACGTCAACAGCCTGGCTCAGTCCCACGAGAAAGAAATTTTTATCCACCTACTTCAAAATAGAACTCTTCTTTTTTCAACTGAGAAGTCAGCACCAGCTCAAGAGAAAACATCCACCTACAAGCTTGAAATCTTCCCCCACCGCTTTTTATATAGAACAGCCACCGCGAACTATCACATCAAAGGCGATCTGCAAGGTAACTTTGAAAGTCTTCGTGTAAGCCTGGATATTGAGCATCCCACCAATGGAAGAAAGAGTCGCAGCAAAGTGGATCTGTATGAAGATAAGCAAGTGGAGAAGTTATCGAGAGAAGCTAGTGAGAAATTAGCCCTGCGCGCTGATCTCATCCAACTCGATTTAGAAGAACTTACTTCTCTTCTCGAATCACATCGTGAATCCCAAGCGGAAACAAAAACACCAATTGCGCAAAGCATCCAAATCCCGCCTCATGTAGAAATCAAGTGCAAAGAGTTTTTAGCGAAACCGAATCTGATCAGAAGACTCAATGACTTAATCGGTCAGGCAGGGGTAGTAGGAGAAGAAACGAATCGCATGTTTTTGTTTGGTATTGCTTCGAGTTATAAAATGCCAGAGACATTGCATGCACTGATCCAGGGCTCGAGCGGATCAGGAAAGACACACTTGCTGGCAAAGGTGAGCAACTTCATCCCGAAGGAAGGTAAGAAGAATTTTACCAGGGTTACGGAAGGGAGCTTGTACAACTACGGCATGTATGACCTGAGCCATCAACTGATCTGCATCGAGGATCTGGACGGCATGAAGGAAGAAGCACAATTAGCTTTTAGAGAGTTGCAAAGCAAAGGCGTGATCATATCGAGCACGAGTAGCAAAGACGAGAACGGGAACGTGAACGCATACGAGCGGATTGTTTACGGCCCGATTGCCTCGATGGCGTGTACCACCAAAGG